>JAKLDZ010000605.1:1232-2873 GCA_022703255.1 Myxococcota bacterium
GAACCGGTGGAGCGAGAGCGACGACAGCTCGCGTCGCATCTCGATGCCCTTGGAGAGAAGGCCCAGATCGCCTTCCGCATACCCGACACTTCGCGCCGCGTTGAGGATGCCCGCGCGCTCGTCGGCAGACAGATCGCCGTTGGCCCACGCAACGGTCGCGATTGCGAGAAACACCTGGGGATTCATCTGGGCGCTCATGGGGGCAACGATAGTCCGAGCGGGCGCTGCCGCCAAGCCTTCCGCAAGGAAGGGTTGGAGAGGCTTGGAGACAGCCGGGGGGCGTGGACTCAGAAGGCGCTCTCGAGCCGCTCGATGTCCTTCTTCAGGTCGTAGTCGGAGCGGGGCGCCGGGCTGGCGGGATGCCTTGCGGCAGGGCTGGGCTCGGGGGCCTTGTGTCGCTTCATGTCGAGCACGAGGGTCGGCGGGTATTCAATCTGGTACTGGATGTCGAGCTTGCGCTTCTCCTTGGGCTGGAGGGTCAGATTCCAGCGCAGGATTCCCTTGGAGTCGGGCTTCGCCTCGGGGCTGATCCGCACGCCGCTGATGACGATGTCCCGCTCCTCGGACACGGGGATGCGATCGGCCAGCGTCAGGGAGACGGGGGAGGTGGAGAGGTTCTCCACCGTGACGACGAACGCGAGCTGCATCTGGGTTCGCTGCTTGCGCAGCAGGGCGCTGTGTTTCTTGTCGAGCGCCCGGGCGAGCTTGATCTGATCGGCCACGCTGAGGAACACCGTGAACTGCTCGCCGTCGGCGACGAAGTCGAGGTGAGTCATGCCGAGGAACGCGCCCCCCTGGTACATCGCCACATTCCCGGGCAGCAACGCCTGGCCGCTGTCGTTCTGCATGCCCAACGTACGCGCGGCGTTCAGCGACTGCTCGGGTGCCGCCACGATCGCCTGCCTGGCCTTGAGCTGCGAGCGACCGATCGGCACCCGAACCGAGCGTCCGTCGGCCCGCACGTTGGTCGTGCTCATCGCCTTGAACTGCGCCGTGGTCCCGCGCTGCTGCAGGCTCTGGAAGATCTGAACCGTCTTGCTCTGCACCACCTGCATGTAGTCGTAGTTGGTCTGGTAGACCTCCTCGAAGCTGCTGCCCGCCGAGGAGCTCTGCAGGCGCTTGTTCCACAGTCGGTTCTGGCCCTTGAAGGCCGCCTCGGCGCGGCTGAAGGAGGCAGACTGTCGCTCGATCGTCTGGGTGGCGGCGCGCGTGTCCCCGAGGGTCAGGGCCTCCAGCTCCGGGATTCTCACGGCCGCGGTGGACGACTGGGTCGAGAAGGTGAGCTGGGCGTGATCCCAGTCCTCTCCGCTGGTCTGGGTGACGACGGCGTAGGAGGTGACCTCGACGGAGGACGAGTCACTGCCGGAGGCGCGCATTTCGTGGGCGGGCTCCCAGGTGGCGCCGGGGAGCATATAGGTGAGCTCCAGGACCGAGTCGGCCTGAGCAGGGCCCTGCAGCGTCACGTAGACCGTCGTCTCCTCGAGCTGCGTGAGCCCCTTCAAGTCCTCGAGGCGCTTCTTGGCCGAGATCCCGCGGCGCGTTCCGAGTGGGAGGCTAGCTACAAGCTCAAAGACGATCCCCGCGTGACGCGGATGGGCAAGTTCCTCAGGAAGACGAGCTTGGACGAACTGCCGCAGGTCT
>JAKLDZ010000606.1 GCA_022703255.1 Myxococcota bacterium
CGTGGACGTCGTCGGTGCAATCCCCGGGGTTCACGGTACCGCACTCGAACGTGGTGGGGATGCACTGGCGGGCCTTGACGCCATCGACCGAATCCCACGCCGAGATGGTGCAGTAGTACTCCTTCCCGGGGCAGTCGGTGTCGCTGGTGCACGCCTTGCCGCAGCGTCCTTCCCCGGAGCTGCCGAGGGGCATGCAGTTGTCGGCGCTGCCTCCGCACTGCTTGTCGCTGGTGCAGACCTCGCACACCCCAAGCCCGCCCTCGCCGCCCGGGTTCGTCACCTTCATGTGATAGGCGCCGCTCTCCGGCGCCTGCGTCACGTGATCGCAGTCCCCCGCCGCGTCGTCGTCGTCCTGCGCCACGAAGACGTAGTACACGTCGCCGGTCGAGCCCGCAGCCTGTCCCGCCACCGGGTTCGGAACATCCGCTGCCCACGTGCCGTTCCGCTCGTCGCCGTCCATGAGCACCATCGTGGTCTGCATCATCTTCGTCAGATCCGCGGGTTCCCCCGGATCGTCGAAGGAGTAGTAGAGCAGCGGCTCGAGCCCCAGCCCCTTGTCGTCGCTGACGTCCATGTCGAGCACGAGCCCGGTCATGATGTTGGCATCCTGCGGCGTGTGGGAAATCACCGGTGCTTCGCCCGGGCAGTTCGTCTTGGTGCCCTTGCGCAACACCAGCAGGTAGTTCTTAAGCACCTTCGCGTTCGAGCCGTCGTCGGCCGACAGCGTGAGCACGAAGCGATCCGTGGTGGCAATCTGCTCCTGCGTGGGGGCCCAGGTCCACCACGCGGTCAGACCGCTGTCCTGGTCGAGCTTGGCCCCCTCGATGACCGGCTGCTCCTGGTCGATGATCACGTCGCTGCTGTCGGGGTCTTCGACGACGATGCGCAGCTTGACGGAGTCGTTCTTGGACAGGTCGATGAGGGTGCCGGTGCCGAGGGGCTCGCGGAAGACGGGCGAGTTGGACGAGGGGGCGTAGCGGATCTCCACCGACGCCGTCGTCTGATCCTTCTCCTCGCCGTCGCTCACGGTGAAGTCGAACGCGCGAATGCCGACGTCGCCGGGCAGCGGAGTGAACCGCAGCAGCGCGGAGGAACCGTCCTGCAGGAACTCCACGCCAGGACGCGTCTTGAAGTCGGGGATGCTCGAGCCGTAGGAGAACTTGAGGTTGTCGCCGTCGGGATCGCTCGCCGTGACGCGCAGCTCGAAGGAGCTGTTGACGTAGGCGACCTTCTCGCCGATGGGGTCGAGCTTGGGGGCCTCGTTGCCTCCGCAGGCTGCGAAAGAGAAGGCGGCAAGCACGACGAGAACGCAGGACAAGGGGCGCACACGGCGCATGGTTTCCTCGCTTCGGCCGGCGCAGGGCCGACCAGGACACCGTAGATGTTAGCGTGCCTGGGGCTCGCGGTCAGCCGCCCCGTGGCGAAGAACCCGGGGGCACTCCGGGTCGGGGCCGAGTGCCCCGGATCGGAACCGGCTCACGACCTGGCATCCACCCCTGCAGATGTCGGAAAGCCCGCAGCTCGCACACGGCTCCACAAGCGCTGCGTGCCATGCCCGAATCCGCCGCATCTCCACGTCGTCGTCCCAACCTCCCACGCTCGCCCCCCCCGACCAGCAACTGCACGGCGCCAATGCCCCTTCGACCGAGACCCCCGACAGATACCGTCCCGCTTCGCAGCCGAAAACCCCGGTCTTGCGCAGCAACTCCACCGCACCAGGCTCGCCCAGGAACACATCCGCCAGCAACGGGAGCAGCGCACAGTCGACCCGGATCGACAGCGACGAGCTCGCACTCAGCCGCCGAAGCAGCGCGCCGAGCTGTCCGATCTCTTCGGAACCCAGAGCCCGCGCGTCGTACATGTTCGCGCCCCGACCCGCGGGCTTGTAGCGGAGCAGCTGCAGCTCCCCCGCCCCCAGCTCCGCCACCCGACGAGCCGTGGGCTCCACCGCATCCAGCACGCCGCGTGCGAGGAGCATGTTCGCACCGACCGCAATGCCCGCCTCCGAGAGCATCGCGATCGCCCGCTCGGCCCCCGGCGCACCATCCCATCCACGACTGCGCGCGTACACTCCGTCCACTCCGTCGTGACTCACGTTGATCTGAGCGAAGTCGCGCAGCTCACCCACGCGATCCGCAGTCAGACACGCGCCGCTCGTGGTGGTCACCGGGATCATGCCCAGATCGCGGGTCGCCCGCGCGATGTCACCGATGTCCTTGCGGAGCAACGGCTCCCCTCCCCCGAACGCGACGGTGGCGACCCCGAGCCCGGCCATCTGACGCAGCGCACGCACGATGTCTTCGAACGGCGGCTCGAGGCCGTCGGGACCGGAGGACTGGTAGCAGCCTTCGCAGCAGCAGTCGCAGCGCCGCGTGATCCCCACGTGCGCCTCGAGGGGAGCAGTCGGAACGCGCGGGCTGCGATCCGGATCGAGGCCGAGGCGAGCGCGAAGGGACCGATCGATGGCCACGAGGGTGCCTTCGCCGAGACGAAGCCAGGCGCCGAAAGGCTCGGGACGCCACCACGTGATGCGCGCGGCGAAGCTTGCGTCGGCCGCGTCGTTGCCGACGCTCGCAACCTCTGCGCTGTCCGGCTTCGGCTTCACTTGCGCCCCGGAAGGTTGGCCTCGAGCAGCTTGCGGATCGAGCCCACCGCCTCGTCGTGTGCGGCCACCTGCTCGAGCGGGGTCCAGCTCATGTCGGCCTCCAGGCGATAGGACCCCTCGAACGCGTCGGGAGGAGCACCCTGCCAGTCGTCGGGCGAGAGCATCGAGAAGTAGAGCCGATCGCCGTCGCCTCGATACAGGTGATAGACGTGCCCGGCATGTTTGCGGAAGCGACACTCCGCGTGGTGGAG
>JAKLDZ010000607.1 GCA_022703255.1 Myxococcota bacterium
ATCTATCCGGGGCGTGTCGTGTGCTGGAGTCGAGGCTGCAGTCGGTGGGAGAGGGGAGCACGCCGCTCCCCGATGCGAGGGCGAAGGCGGAGAGGTGCGTGGCCTTCGAGGTGGAGCGTGCGCGCAAGCTGGGCAAGGACCGTTGCGAGACGACGCTGGGGATGCTGCAGCCGATGCGATTCGTGCGGGTGGCCGGGCGCGAGGAGTTGGTATCGAGCTGTTCGGACCCGACGGACTGATCCGACCGGAGATTGGGTGGGGGTGAAGCGGGGACGACTCCCCGGCTCAGCCGTCGAGACGTCGTCCGGAACCAATTGGTCCGCGAGTCGAGGGCGCGCACGACATTCTCCGTTCGATTCGCTCCTGTGCTACCCTCGAGACACCTTTGACTTCGGAGTGGCCCATGCGTCGCATCTCCATCCTGCTGCCGCTGATGATTGCCGTTTCCGGTGCCGCCTGCTCGCTGATGCTCGACACCGACAGCCTTCAAGAGGGTACGGGTCAAGCGGGGGCGGCGGGGAGCGATGCGTCGGTGGAGCCCGATTCGACGGCCGGTCAGGGCGGCGGCGCGGGCACTGCAGGCAGCGCGGGAGCGGCAGGGGAAGCGGGGCAGGGGGGAGCGGCAGGGGAAGCGGGGCAAGCGGGAGCCGGGGGAGCTCCGCCGATTCCTCCCGACAAGTTCGCGGAGGCCTTCGCGCATGCGCTGTGCACGAACCTCCAGTTCTGTTGGGGGCCGGGCCTCGAGTACTTTGTGCACGAAGAGGACTGCGTGGACCGGTACACGAAGTACCTCCAAGACGGCATCGGCGGGCTGATCGCGCGGTCGGTGAAGGACGGCCACCTGACGTATGACCCGGTGAAGGCGGTCGCGTGCGTCGATCAGCTCATGGTCGCCACGAAGGACGGCACGTGTGTGGATGTCGATCGAGTGATCGAGAACTGCAAGGACATGGTGGCGGGGGCGGGGGGCAAGGACGCTGTCTGCAGGCACACGTTCGAGTGCGGCCACGGGTTGTATTGCGATTTGGAGTCTGGCTGCGGAGCGGCGAAGTGCGTGCCCCACAAGAAGGCGGGGACTCTCTGCAAGGATGCAGGCGAGTGCGAGCCGGACTTGACGTGCTGGGTGCCGGACAGCGCGTTGCTGGACGGGGGGGCGGCGAACGGGACGTGCGCTGTCTACACGAAGAGGAACTCGGTGTGCGACGACAAGACGCAACCGGGCTGTGAGCCGGGGTACATGTGTTTGGGGAAGATGTGCTCGGCGGCGCGCGAGGCCTTCGTGGGGAACGTGGGCGTGCCGTGCTGGGGAAACCAGAAGATGTGCGGCTCGGGGCTCTCTTGTGAGCTGCCGGACTACCTTATCGGCAACGGCGAGTGCATCGACGAGATCGACAACGGAGGGGACTGCAAGCTCGGCTTCCCGGATCCGTGCGGGGAGGGCTACTACTGCAACCAGGCGTGGGGAGTGACCAGCCCCGCGTGCACGGCGCTGCCGACACAGGACATGGCGTGTGCGAATGCGACGGTGCAGCTATTCGGTTTCGCGTCGCGATGCGCCAAGGGGCTGGCGTGCGTGGACAAGCAGTGCAAGCCGATGAAGCGTATTGGCGAGGTGTGTGTGGGCAACGAGCAGTGCTACAGCGGGCTGTGCACCGGCGTCGGGCCGCTCTCGTGCGCATTGCCTGGCTGTCCATAGGAGGGGCACGAGCTCCTGGGGGGGGGGGAAGATGACGAGCCGCGACGGGAGAGGGCGACAGCGATGAGCGATTCGGGCCCTCCTGCGTTCTCCGCGACCGGGTCCTGGGTGCTTCCGGCCCCGGCGCAGCTCCTCGCAACCCTGCAGCATGCCAGTGGCGAGGTCCCTTGCGACGTCCGCGCGGTTCGCAGGCTCGGCCTGGCAGTCGTCGTCGATGCCGCGTGCGAGATCCGGGCGGGCGATTGGATCGAGAAGGCGATCGGGACATTCGCATCGACGAGTTCTTCGTGGAAGCCAATACGAGCGGGGACAAGAGTGTCTGGAGCTGATGGGGGCGTATGGGCGGGGCAAGGCGGCGCGGCTGGAGCCGGGCGAAGCATTGGAGGTGTTGCGGGTGGAGTCGGTGGACGCGGTGGCGGAAGACAGCGTGATGGGGGACGTGGAATCGGGGCGACGGTCGCGCAGGGGTTGAATGTCTACGAGTACCTGCCGCGGGTGCTGCACAGCCACTTCGAGTATCTGGACGGCTGCGGGACTTGACGCGGCGATCGGTCACTTGATCTGGAGACAAAGGTCGTCAGTTCTCCACGACGCGGGAGAGGTCGTCTTCGTTCTGATCGGGGCCACCGACCCAGCGCACCTTGCCTTCGGGGGAGACGACGAAGGTGGCAGGGAGGTCGCGGACGCGGAAGCGGCCGGACAGGACGTTGCCGCGGTCGAGGATGATGGGGAAGGTCAGTCCATACTGGCTCTGGAGCTCGAGCGCATCGCGCTCCGACTCGTCTTCCGAGATCCCGACGAACGCGACGTCGGAGTGTCGCTCGTGCAGCGCCTGCACGCTGGGGAGGGTGCGTTTGCAGGGCTCGCAGTACTTGGCGAAGAACTTGACGACGAGGGTCTTGCCGAGGGTCGAAGAGGAGTCGAAGACGGAGCCGTCGAGGGTGGGGCGCTTGAACACGGGGGCCGCATTGTCGAGCAGGGCGCTGGGCTGGGAGGGGGGCGGACCGGCGTGGGCGCAGGCGGGCAGGGCGAGGGCAAGGAGTTCGGAAAGCGGTGAGCGCTCACGCATGGGGGAACATGATAGCAGGAACGCCGCCGGAGGCGGCGAAGTCAAAATGCAAAATGAAAAGTGCA
>JAKLDZ010000608.1 GCA_022703255.1 Myxococcota bacterium
GCCGGGAGGTGGATATTGAGTTATCCAGAATTTAGAAAGTCAGAAACCGTTACCGTTGGGGCGGGTGCATCGTTATCAGGATCTCAGGCAGTCTTGCCGGGCGGGTGCTGGTGGCGGTGCAGGCGGCGAACCACGAGACGGGCGTCGTGCAGCCTGTGGCCGAGATCATCGGAACCGCGCACAGCCGTGGAGCGCGAGTGCACGTGGATGCGGCGCAGGCCGTCGGCAAGATGGATTGCGAGGCCTGGCGCGATGCGGACACGATCGCGATCGCGGCGCACAAGATTCGTGGACCGAAAGGTGTGGGGGCGTTGATCGCCTCGGCGTGCGACGGCCTGGAGCCGCTGATGGCAGGAGGGGGACAGGAGTACGGGATTCGCCCGGGAACGGTCAGTGGGACGTTGGCGGCAGGGTTCGGAGTTGCAGCGGATTGGGCCATCGACGCTCCGGTCCGCTACGGTGGGGTTCGCACGCTTCGAGACCGTCTCGAGGCAGGGCTCCTCGCGCTGGGGGGCCGGGTCAACGGCACCGCTCCACGGTTGCCGCACGTGCTGAGTGTGTCCTTCGAAGGAAGACGCGGAGATGAGATCGTTGCCGGGCTCGACCAGGAGGGGGTGTGCGTGTCGAGCGGCAGCGCGTGTTCGTCGGGGGCCGCGGAGCGTTCGCCGGTCATCGACGCGATGCTGGGAGCGGGGAGAGCGTCTGGGGCTGTGCGTGCGAGCCTGGGAGACGCGACGACGCTGGAGGAAGTGGAGGGGGCCCTGGCCGCGTGGGCCCGGGTGATTGGGCGGACCGGAATGGATGAAGTACTTCTTGAAGCCATGGACCCAAGCTTGCTGGTCCCATGGAAGAACGACGCCTAAGGCGTTGAATCTCAATCCATTTTGTCTGACCCTGGCGAACGCGAGGCCCCATCCACTGAATGGAACTGAACCCGCATTCTGCGGAACAACCGTTCAGTCTCGGCGCGGTTCCCCCAAAACCTTCACTGAGCGCTTTCAGTATCACGCCTAAAACTCTGAATATACACGCGCAATTGCTCACAATCTCCGGTCGTGATGCAGCGGAGCGCAGGGGCCGCGTAGGCGCCCGTCCCGGGCGCCGATGACGGAACCGGCCGACGCAGCCGCGCGCTGGGATCGAGGTGCGTGGGGATCGGGAGCCAGGGGTGGACCCCGTGCGACGCCGCGAGGAGGGCGACGACGGGACCGGTCGCCAGGGTGGTGACTCGAACCGCACGCGAAGAGGCCGCGAGTGCCGCCGCGACGGCTGGGAGAAGGGGCGCGAACGCGGGGGCGATCCAGTTGGGTTCGGGGGGGGTACCGCGGAC
Organism: Myxococcota bacterium; assembly: GCA_022703255.1. Classification (GTDB taxonomy): domain Bacteria; phylum Myxococcota_A; class Polyangia; order Polyangiales; family Polyangiaceae; genus JACRCQ01. The sequence goes on from JAKLDZ010000608.1 coordinate 1,331, forward strand.
GACGGCGGACAGCAGGAAGAGAGCGAGGAGAGTTCCGGATGCTGCGGCACACGGGAGCGGGAGGGATCGCAGTCCTTTGGCCGCCAGGAACGGGACCGTGGGAGTCCAGAGCAGCACCTGCGCGCCGATCGCGGCTGCCAGGGCGGGGATGGGTCCGACGGGTGCGACGGGGGAAGCAGTGAAGGCGTGACGAAGCTGGAAGCCGAGCGACTCCGAGGTCCAGGGCAACGACGCCAGGATGGCGGCGATCGGGAGCAGGCGGTGCAGCAAGCTGCGTCGCGAGGTGAGGGCGACGGCGAGGGCGACGGGGGCCATGATCACCTTGGTGAGCATGCCGAGGAACGTGGCGGCGAAGACTGCGACTTCGCCCGCAGCGCCGGCGCGTGTTTTCGACTCCTGATCGATCAACACGAGGGTTGCGAGGAAGACCATCACGTCGGGAGTCGCGAGGAAGCCTCCGGCGAGAGGCAGCAGGAGCCACGATCCGAGGATGGCGGTCCACCGTTGGGCAGCCGGGGACCCATGGTTGCGTCGCGAGATCTCCACGAGCAGGAGGCTCACGATGGTGCCGAGCACGAGCGGCGCGGCGCGCATTCGCAGCTCGAGGGGGAGAGCGTCGGGCATCGCCCAAGCGCAGCGAGCCGCGAGCACGACGGCAGGCGGGTGGTCGGGGATGGGGATGCCGAGTCGTGCCGCGCCTGCGTAGTAGGCCTCGTCGGGGCTGAGGGCCGCGGTCAAGGCCAGAGTGACGCGCACCGGCAGGGCAGCGAGCGCGACCGCGACGGCGAGGCGGTCGCGGGGGCTCATGGGGAGGGGGGCTGGGCGGCGAGCCGTTGACGGCGGACCTCATAGAGGGCGACCGCTGCGGAGACGGAGGCATTGAGCACGGACACGGGAGGGAGCGTGGGGATGCGCGCGATGGAGTCGCAGGCATTGCGCACGCCCTTGCGGAGGCCCTCGCCTTCGGACCCGACGACGACGACGACAGGGGATGTCAGGTCGATGTGGGGGAGGAGATCGGGGCCGTCGCCGGCGAGGCCGACGACGCGGCGACCGGCCTGTCGGAGCTCGAGCAAGGCTTCCGGAAGGGAGCGGACCCTGCAGAGCGAGGCGTGTTCGACCGCGCCCGCGGAAGCGCGGAACATGGCCTGGCTGAGAGGCGCGCTGGAGTTCTCGGGCCACATCACGGCCTGCGCGCCGAAGGCAACGGAAGAGCGCACGACGGCGCCGAAGTTGTGGGGATCGACGATCCGGTCGAGGGCAATGACGAGGGACGCATCGGATCGGACGAGGGCATCGAGGGGGATCAGGCGGAGGTCGGGGACGAGGGCGACGGCGCCCTGGTGCATGGCGCGAGGGGCGAGGCGGTCGAGCGTGGAGTCCGGGGCGGGTTCGACGGGGATGCCCTGGTCTCGTGCGAAGCGCGAGAGGGCATCGAGGGTGGGAGAACGGTGGTCGGGGCGGTGCAGGACGAGGAGTTTCTCGACGCGGTTACCGAG
>JAKLDZ010000609.1 GCA_022703255.1 Myxococcota bacterium
CAGGACGGTACCCGATGGGAGGCACAGGCCGGATGCGGGGTCGCAGACGCCAGGCGAGCAGTCGGTGTCGGAGGCGCAGACGGGCATGCAGACGCCGCCGGAGGACTGGGGGACGCAGGCGAGGTCGAGTCGTCCGAAGCACTTGGCGGAGTCGCTGGAGCCGGGGGAGCAGCGAGCGAGGCACCAGCCTTGGGGCTTCGCGGGGTCGGACGAGACGGAGACGCAGGTAGACGAGGGCGAGCAGGGGGAATCGGCCAGGTTGCCGAGGAGGTATTCGGTGCAATCGCGAGAGCACATGCCATTGGCGGGGCCGGCCCCGGCGAAGTCGGTGCCCTGGGGCAGGAGGCAGTTCCAGGACAGGCACTCGTCGCTGTACGTGCAGTTCTCGCCGTCTTCGCGCCAGGGAGCGGGGGCAGCGCCACCGAGCATGCCGCCTTCTCCACCGCCTGCCTGACCTGCAGCGCCCGCGACGCCTGCGGAGCCGCCGGACTGGGAGCCGGCGACGCCTGCGGAGCCGCCGGTCTGAGAGCCTGCTGCGCCGGCGGAGCCGCCGAAGGGACCGGCGACATCGCCTCCGGGATCGCCGCCGATCGGGTCATCTCCGCAGGCGGCGAGCGAGAGGGCGAGGAGAGCAGCGCCGATGCGGGGGTAGGAGGGAGCAGAGGAGCGGGAGCGGGGTTTGGGGGCGTGGTCGCGCAGCATGTCCTCAGTGGAGCAACGAGCGTGCCGTCTGGCAAGAGCGACGAACATGCGGGGAACGACGGAATCGGGCTGTGCCACCCTGCGTCAGCCACGGCATTCCAAGCAGTGAGAGATGGCTCAGGGGCCTGAGGAGGGGCGCGGACAAAAGCAAGATTGAATCGCGTCGGCAGGGCGCGTAGAGGAGCGACATTGATGCGCCCTGCCCACCGTATCCCGGAGCAGGGCGCGGATCGTTTGTGACCCCTGTGGACAACCTGGGGGCTGAGCTGTGGAGAGGCTGGGGAGGAACGGCATGATGATGGAGAAGCGCGGGCAGTCGTCGTACCGGGACCGAGAGCAGCGGCTGGAGCCCCTGATGACCGAAGGGCGGGTGCCGCCGAACGACCTGGACTCGGAGGCGGCGATCCTGTCGGCGATCTTCCTGTCGAGGGAGAACCTCGACAAGATCATGTCGATCCTGCAGCCCGACGCGTTCTATGCGGACGCGAACCGGAGGATCTTCGAGGCGTTCCTGGATCTGCACATGTCGGGGCGACCGATCGACCTGCTGACGGTGAAGAGCTGGTTGGCGGATCGGGACATGCTGCCGCGGGTGGGTGGGACGAAGTACCTGGCGGAGATCATCGACTCGGTGCCGGCGATTTCGAACGTGGACGACTACGCGCGGATCGTGCGGGAGAAGTGGCGTCTGCGTCAGCTGATTGCGACCTGTCAGCGGGTGAGCGCGGAGGGATACGGGAGTGTCGAGAGCGCGCAGCAGTTCATCGATCGCGCGGAGCAGGACATCTACGACATCGCGCGGACGCCGGAGTCGACGAGCGTACAGACGCTGAAGGACGTCATCCAGAAGACGTTCTTGAAGCTGACGGAGTCGTTCGAGCGCGGGAGTCGGATCACGGGGGTACCGACGGGGTTTTCTGGCTTTGACGAGCTGACGGGCGGGCTGCACGGTGGGGATCTGGTGATTGTGGCGGCGCGGCCGGGCATGGGGAAGACGTCGTTGGTGCTGAACATCGCGACGAACGTGGCGTTGCCGAAGCTGGTGGAGACGGAGGGGGACGACGGGGACGGGGGAGCGGTACGACAGGAGCCTGGGTTTTCAGCGGCGGTGTTCTCGCTCGAGATGCCGCGCGAGCAGCTTGCGTCGCGCATGCTGTGCAGCGAGGCGCGGGTGGACGCGTCGAAGCTCCGGAAGGGGAATCTGAACGGCGAAGACTGGACGCGGCTGACGAAGGCGGCTGGGGAGCTGGCGAAGCTGCCGGTGTGGATTGACGACGCCTCGGACCTGTCGGTTCTGGAGCTGCGGGGCAAGGTGCGTCGCATCCAGGCGATGGCGTCGGCAGGAGAGGTGCCGCCGCTGGGGCTGGTGGTGGTGGACTACCTGCAGCTCATGTCGGGCAACCCGCGGGCATCGAGTCGCGAGCAGCAGATCAGCGAGATCTCGCGCAACCTGAAGAAGCTCGCGAAGGATCTCGACGTACCGGTGATCGCGTTGTCGCAGCTCAGCCGCGCGGTGGAGACGCGCGGGGGGAAGGACAAGCGTCCGCAGCTATCGGACCTGCGCGAGTCGGGGGCGATCGAGCAGGACGCGGACATGGTGATGTTCATCTACCGCGACGACTACTACGACAAGGACAACGAGGAGGTTGCGGGGCTGGCGGAGCTGATCGTGGCGAAGCAGCGCAACGGGCCGACGGGGACGGTGCGCGTGCGGTTCACGAAGGCGTCGACGCGGTTCGACAACCTGGAGCCCGGGGAGTTCGACGGCATCCCACCGGCTTGACGCGCGGGGCCTCGTAGGTCAGCGGGAGGGGGCATGGAGACGCTGAGGTTGTGCGTAGACGCTTCGAAGCCGGAAGCGTCGATCGTGGAAGCGGCCGCCGGGATTCTCGCGCGAGGCGGGCTGGTGGCCTTCCCGACGGAGACGGTGTACGGGCTGGGGGCGCGCGCGGGAGACGGGGAGGCAGCTCGACGCATTTTCGAGGCGAAGGAGCGTCCGGCGACGAGTGCGTTGATCGTGCACGTGTCGGGCATCGAGCAGGCGCGGCGCTACGCGCGGGAGTGGGGGGAGGCGGCGGAGCGGCTGGCGCGGGCGTTCTGGCCGGGACCGCTGAGCCTGGTG
>JAKLDZ010000061.1 GCA_022703255.1 Myxococcota bacterium
CCTCACCCCCGCAGGGTGGCCCAGGCCTGGCCGAGGACGACCTCGTCGCGCTCGCGTACGCGGACCTGCAGCAGGAGCCGCTCGGGCGAAGCGTCCCAGATCTCGGTGACGAGAGTGTCGCCTGGCCAGACGGGCTTCTTGAAGTGCCCGTGCAACGTCTCGAGACGCGTGGCGTCGCCACCGCACGCCTCCATCACCACGGCCCGCGCGGCGAAGCCGAACGTCGCCAGGCCGTGCAGGATCGGGCCTCGCTCGAAGCCCACCGAGCGAGCGATTTCGGGATCGACGTGGATCGGGTTGATGTCGCCGCTGAGGCGGTAGAGCAGGGCCTGGGAGGGGGAGGTCGCCTGCTCGCGGACCCAGCGAGGCTTTCGTTCGGGTAACGAAACCACGGGCTCGCGAGGCGGAGCACTTCCGCCGAACCCGCCCTCGCCTCGCACGATGATCCACCAGTCGGTCTCCCAGAGCGGCTCCCCCGACTCCAGCCGTGTCGCGGTGTGCATCCACACCTGCGCGAACCGCTTCAGATCGTGGATCGCCTTCACCTCCGCCGAGGTCACCACCGTCGCCGAGGGCGGCGCCTCGCGCAGCGACGTCACCCGCTGGGCCGTGTGGATCACCTGCTCCATGGCCACCCCCGCGAGCTTCAACCCGTCCATCATGTGGTCCATCGCCGGGACCACCGCGAACGTCGGGAACACCTTCGGCCCTCGCGCCTCGTACAGGTACCCGAGCTCCTCCGGCGTCGCCCCGATTCCCAGGGCGTACAACGCAAGGTCCTTCCAATCGTAGCTGAACGCTCTAGGCTCGGTCTTCGACCCCACGGACGACGGATTCAACATGATGGCCTCACGGAGCTCACGAAGAGCCAACGCCTATTGGACAGCGCTGGTCGTGTCAACGTCGCTCGCCGTCGCGGGGCTGCCCGCCTGTCGCGATCGCACGCCGCGCTCCACCCGGGCGACCGCGGCCGATTCCGGCTCCAGCGCATCGACTGCCAAGGGCAAGCCCGCCCGATCCGTCCCCTCCTCCCCACCCGCCCCTCCCCCGGTCGTCGTCTCCGCCTCCGAAGCACCGCTCGATCCCGACGCCGGCCCCCTCGCCGCCGCGGAGATCGATCTCGGCACGGTCGCTCCGACAGCCCTGGGCCCCTTCGGGGCGGCGATCGTCAAGGGCGACGACGAGGTGGTGATCGTCCCCTTCCGCAACGGCAAGCTCGGTCCGGCTCCGGAGGGCGTGAAGACCACGCTCGCGAGCTGGCCGGTGCTCGTCGAAGGCGCACCCCACCGCATGTACTGGGCCTCCAAAGGGAGGCTGCTCCGACGCAAGATCTCCCCCGAGGGAGCGGTCGGCGCCCTCGAGGTGCTGGCCACCGACGTCTCGGAGCGGCTGACGCGTGTCTCGGCAGCCCACGACGAGGCGGACGCGAACCTCGACGTGGTGCTGTATATCGGCGCGTTCGTGAGCAAGGAGAAAGAGCATCGCGCCCGGCTGTGGCTCGACGGCCGCAAGCCCCGCACGATCACGCCGGAGGGAGCGGGAGCCACGGACACGCACGTGCTCCCGATCGCGCCGGGGAGGGTGGCGCTGTTGTCGGTGGACGCGCGTCTCGCTCTCAGCCCATTTCACGCGCGATTTCTCGAGCTCGGGACGGAGCCCCGGCTCGGTGAGGACCGCGTGGTGCACGTAGCGGGTCCCGCCGAGGGCGATGTCGAGCTGACGGCCCTGCGCATCGGCGGCGCCCCGGTCGCCTTCGCACCGATCACCAAGGAGGCGCTGGAGTTCGGGCTGCTGTCGCTCGCGATCGGCGACGCGGAGAGCGAGGCCCCGGCGACCTGGACCCTGTACCCCAACGGGATCACGCCGTCGCCCGTGCAGGCCGCGATCGTGTGCGGTAAGCCCACGGTCGCCTTCGTGCAGCCCGAGAACGCCAAACCCGGCGCGAATGCGGTCGTGCGGCTGGCGACGGTGGATGCGACGGGGCGCCTGAGCGAGATCGTGTCGGTGGCCTCCGCGCCGAAGATCGTCCACCTCGCGATCGCGCCCGTTACGCCGCGTGCTGCCGATGCGAAGAGCAAGCCGATCGGTGCGCTCCTCGCCTACTCGACGGAGACCTACCTCAAGGCGCGGGCGTTGCCCTGCAGATAGGCATGGCGCCCGGTCTCGTCGAAGCCGTCGCCAGTGAGCTCGCCCGAGGTGAGATCGATCTCGTCTCGCTCGCCCTGGGGTGGGCTCGCGCTGCGCCCGTCGTCGCCATCGTCCCCGCCTTCGGACTCCGTGCCCTGCCCGCACCGGCGCGTGCCGTGATCGCGATCGCCATCGCAGCCACCATTGCCCCGGCCGTGGCCGCCGATCCGTCGCTGGCCTCGCGCAACTGGGTGCTCGCGCTGATCGCAGCCTTCCTGCAAGGACTTCCGATTGCGATCGCAGCAGCGGTTCCGTTGTGGGCCGCCACGATGGCGGGCGGGGTCATCGATGCGGTTCGCGGCTCCAACGACACGGTCTCGATGCCGACGGTCGAAGGGCGTCCGAGCACGCTCGGGGTGCCGATGGCGCTGCTCGCGTCCACGGTCTTCCTGGCCACCGGAGGTCCCGCGCGCGTGGCAATGGCGCTGGCGCTCCCGTCGACCGTACCGGGAAGCCAGGCCGTGCTGCGCGCTGCCCTCGACCTGTCCTCGGGGATCACGATCGCGCTGTCGGTCGCCGCCCCGGTGCTCGCCGCCTCGATCGTGGTGGAGATCGCGGGAGCGCTGGTGGCTCGCGCCGCGAGCCCGGCGCAGATCCATTCCCTGTTGGCCCCGGCGCGATCGCTGGCGATCCTCGGAGTCGCTGCGCTCCTGCTCGAACGCATGGCTGCCCTGATCGCCTTGGCCGTCCGCGCGAGCCCCTGATTTCTGCAGGGGCGTTTCGCCGTGCGGAGCGTACGATGATTGTCCAGGACCAGGAGCCCCGCATGAGCCGCAACCTCACCGCCTCGATGCTCACCGGATTCGTGGCGCTCACGGGCTTTGCCTGCGGTGCAGGCAACGCCGACCTGTACGCGACGATGCCGACGGAGATCGAGGTCGCCTCGGTTTCGGTCTCGGCTCCGCGGCCCTCGGCTTCGGCTGTCGCGCTCGCGCAGGCGGAGGAGCCGGAACCGGTCGAGTTCGGTCCGGCTCCCGCGAGCGAGGAGGACGACGATGAGCCCGCGGAGGGCCACGGGATCATCGGAGTGCTCGGCGGACCGGTGGCAATCGCGAGCAGCTCGGCGTTCGGCGTGCTCGGGGGAATCGACACGAGCAGCGGGGTCGGCGGGCTGGGACTGCGCGGGATGGGCACGGGCGGAACGCGCACCGGGAGCGTCGGGGTGGGAACGACCGCGCCGCCGCAGGTGCGCGCCGGCGTCGTGACCGTCAAGGGCCAGCTTCCGTCGGAGATCGTCCAGCGCGTGGTGCGCGCCCGCCACGCAAGCCTGCGGCTGTGCTACGAATCGGCCCTGCGAAGGCGTCCGTCGCTGCAGGGGACCATGACGGTCCGGTTCGTGGTTGGGGCCGCGGGCAGTGTCCTGTCGGCATCGGAGGTGGGGCCGGGCCTGTCCGACGCGCCGATGTCGAGCTGCGTGCTCGGGGCTTTCCGGTCGCTCACGTTCCCCAAGCCCAAGGCCGGCATCGCGGTGGTCAACTACCCGATCGTGTTCAGCAACCCGGCTTCAGCGCGCCCCAACGCCAGGCCGTGACGGGACCTCGCCGTCGTCCGTCCGGCGTCACGAACACTCGTTCGTAGACCGAATCAAGTTCACGTGCGGGTCCGCGGCGCAGGCTGCGGTCAGGGCACAAGACGCATCAGGTACACGTCACTGCCGCCGACCGCCTCCAGGGCAGTCTTGTTCGGTTCCGTCGGCGCGAACTCGACCGTGCCGGTGAAGTGCCCCGCCACCACCGAGTTGTTGACGTCGATGGGAGCCGCGGCAGCCGCCACGTCGTGGGCTACGCCGCCTTCGCTGCGCATCCACTTGACCGTGCCGTCCCACGCGAGCTCGCCCATCAGGGCGTCGAACATCCCCTGGTTGACGAGCGACGTCTCTCCCCACTCCCCGAGCCCGAGCGTGACGGGTGTGGAGTATCCGCTCGCCACCAACAACGACCCGCCGGGCGTGAAGCGCACGGACATCGGGAGATTTCCGGGGGGCTGCGCTCCCGAGGTCGTCGTCCGCGCAAACCTCAGCGTCCCATTCGCGTTGTACCGCGCCAGGAACTGCCAGTAGTTCCCCGTCCCCGTCAGCGTGGTCTCCTTGCCCTCGCCCTTGCCGAACACCACCGTGCCCGAGAACACCCCGCTCACCACGAACGAGTCGTCCGCCGCAAACGTGATGTCCGTCGGGCTGACCCACCCGCCCTGGGTCTGCTTCGCCCACACGAAGCCCGCGGCGTCCGTGTACTTGACCAGCATCATGTCCTGGCTTCCCACCAGCGTCAGCAGCGACGAGCCGCTCGGTGTCAACGTGGGGCTGGTGAAGAACCCCGCCGCGACGATTGAAGCGTCGTTGCCGACTCCGACAGCGGAGAACGCTTCGACGCCGTTGCCGCCGAGCGAGGTGGCCCACGTCGGCGTACCGCTGGCACCGATCCGCGTGACGAAGGCGTCGTTGGCGCCCACGGTGGTGAGCGTCGTCGCGCCGAAGTTCGCCTCGCCGTTCATCTCCCCCACCACGACGAACGACCCGTCGCTCTGTCCCGCGACGTCCAAGCCGCGCTCGTCGGCCGTAGACGACGTGGTCGCGAAGACCGCGGTCGAGTTGCCGTTGAGGTCGTACTTCACAGCGAAGGCATCGTGACCGGAGGCGGAGTAGTTCACCTTGGTTCCGCCGTAACCGAACGAGGCGCTCCCGGCGAACTCGCCCGTCAACACGACCGACCCGTCGCTCCACCCCGACATCGCCTTCACCGGTGCAACCGGGTGGTTGCCGTCCTGCCGTGCCCAGAGCGGGCTGCCCGAGGGGTCGAGCTTCACGGTGAACGCTTCGGTCGCATGCCCCCCGGTGGTGGTGAGGGAGAGAGTGCCGAACTGCGTGGCCCCCGCGAAGCTGCCGACCACGATCGAGGAGCCGCCGGCCCACGCATTCACGCCGACGACGCTTTCGTTCCCTGCGCCGCCGAAGGCCTTGACCCATGCCATCTTCGGCGGCACGGGTCTCGAGCAGCAGCGGAAGCCGACGTCCGAGAGCTTGTTGGCGCGATTCGCGTTGGCAGCCTGCGCGCACAAGCCCTTGTTGCCGGGTGACTTGTAGGAGCCCCCGCCGATGTGGCAGTCATCTCCGCCGCCGGACTTGTTGCCGCACGAGTCGACCCACTCGGCGACGTTGCCGGAGAGGTCGAAGGTGCCCTGATACCCAACCGTCGGTGAGGTGCACTGGGAGAGGTCGCCGACGGCCTTCGTGGAGCCGACGCTCGCGTCGGGGACATTGCACGTCTGGGTGTCGTAGGTGTCGCCGTAGACGTAGTCGTTGGCGCCCGCTGCGGAGCAGGCCATGTGCCACTCGGAGCGAGCATCGCCGGTCGCGAAGTCCTGGTAGCCGGTGCCGCCGCCGTTGCTCGAGCCGCACAGTCGCTTGCCCATCGCCTTGCAGTAGGCATAGGCGTCGCACCAGTCCACGCACACGATCGGGTGGTCGATACACGTCGGGCCCGAACAGATCGACGTATCGGACACGCACGTCGAGCCCAGGGAGTCGAAGCCGTTGTTGAACGCGCACTCGGTGAGCTGCCCCTCGGTCGGTGGGATCGTTGCGAGCCACGCTGCGTACTGGCTCTGCGTGACCTCGGTCACGTCGATGCAGAAGTCGCCCGATCCGATAGGGACCATGTCAGGGCCGCCATTGGACGGGCAGAAGCACCGGCCATCCTTGCAGATCGAAGCCAGACCGCTGCACGCCGCCTCGGGGACCCAGGTGTTGTTCGTGCAGACCGAGGGCACGTTGCCGTCGCACTTCCTGTCGCCGGTCGTGCAGCCTCCGCACACGCCATTGAGACACGGCTCGGTGCACGTCGTGTCCTGGAACGCATTGCCGGGGGTGCAGGTCCTGCTCTTGTCCGCCGACAGGCACACCGGCTGGAACGTCGCGTAATCGCAGTCCACGCACTTGTTGTTGACACACACGTTCGCGCAGGTCTGCTTCGTCTGCCACGTCGCGGACGCGCTGCAACTCTCGAGGGTCTTGCCGTTGCACCGCATCGTGTTCGGAATGCACTCGCCCATGCACGCCGAGTTCGCGCACACGAACGGACAGGTCTCCGACGTCACCCAGGCGCCGCTGTCATCGCACTCCTGGAGGATGTTCGACATCTGCTGGCACTGCTTCGCACCGGGCTTGCAGACGCCTCCGCACGCGTCGTTGACGCAGGCGAACGGACAGGTCTGGGAGACTGCCGGCCATACGCCGTTGGCGTCACACGTGACGAGCTGATCGATGCCAATGCACTTCGTGGAGCTCGGCTTGCAGTCCGTGCAGGCTCCCGCCACGCAGGCGGTCGTGCAGGCTTCGCCGGCGGCGACCCAGTTGCCGGACCCGTCACATCTCTCGGGCATGTTCGACGAGGCGCCGCTGCACCGGACGTCGTTGGGCTTGCACGTTCCCGCGCACTGGCCATCCAAGCACACGAACTGGCACGCGTTCTTGTCCACCCACGAGTTGCCGTCCGCTCCGCAGACCTGCGGCGTGACGCCGTCCGCCTTGCACTGCGTGTCGATGTCGGGCTTGCACGTTCCGCACGCCCCGTTCACGCACAGGGTCGCGCACTCCGCCTCCGACTCCCACTGACCTCCGGCATTGCACGTGACCGGCAGCTTCTGATTGCCCGGGTCGCATGCCTTCGTTCCCGGCTTGCACACGCCCGTACACGTCCCGGCTGCGCACACGTACGCGCAGGGAGCGCCCGTCTCCCACGCCCCCTGGGCGTTGCACGTCCTCGGCGCATCCTCGTCGCACCCCTTGGTCTGCGGCACGCAGTCCACGCACGCACCCTGCACACAGGACGCAGCGCACTTCGTCTGCGCCTTCCACTCGCCCTCGTCGCACGCAAGCGGCGTCAGCCCGTCCACGTCGCACTTCTTGTCTCCCGTGGTGCAATCCCCCGACGTCCCCCCCGTCCCGCCACCCCCCGAAGCCCCGTCGTCGGATGCGTCGTGACCCGAACCTCCCTGGCCGATGGTGGGGTCGAGCTCCCCCTCCTCGACACCGAGGATCGCATTGCACCCCGACGACGCGATCGCGGCGGGGATCAGGAGCGGGAACGCCAGCGCGAGAACGGTTCGGCTTCTCATCAGAACTTCCCTCCCACCACGATCGAGCCGGGACCGAGTCCGACTGTCGTTGCCCCCGACGACGCCCCCTTCTTGCCGCTCGGCGCCGTGAAGTAGAGCACCGCGCCTCCGACCATCGCTGCCAGACCCAGGCCGCTGATGATCGTCGCCGTGTTGCCTTGCGACACAGCGTCGGAGCGCAGATCCACCCCCTGCTGCGAGCACCGGTTGCCGATGCAGTAGTCGCCCGAGTCGTCGAACTTCGACTTCGCACCGAGCCCGACGAGTCCGCCGACACCGAGCCCGATCACGCCGGCTCCGCCCACGATGAGACCCACCAACCGCTGCGTGCTCCCGTCGCCCGCCTTGTCCGCGTCGGCAGATGGAGGTGTCACCGCGAGCCCCCCCGCCGGCGCCGTTGCGGCAGGTCCGACGGCAGCTCCGCCAGAGGGCACGACGGGCGCCGTCGCTGCCGCGGGCTCGTCCTGCAGCGCCGGGACCGTCACGGAGATCCTCGCGCTGGCGCCCACCTCGACGCTCTCCGCCCACTTCTTCTTGCCTGGCGCGCTGGCTTCGATCGTGTGCTTGCCCGGGTCCACGGGGACGGCCGATCCCCAGACCGGCGCCCCCACCTCGCCGCCGTCCCTTCGCACGACGAGACCGGGGATGCGCGCGGCCTCGGGCACCATCACGCTCAGCCTCGCGAGCTTCGGCTCCAGCGCGGCGGCACGCTCCCTCGCGGCCTTCTCGCGCTCGGCCTGCCCTTCCGCCCGGAGCTTCGAGGCAACCTCGAGGAACGTCGTCCACGCGGTCGCCGTGCGGCCGACGCCCTCGTAGCAATCGGCGAGGTTGAACATCGTGCCGACGCCGGGGTCGAGCCGTTGGCTCTCCTCGAACTTCGGACACGCCTCCGCGTGCTTGCTCTGCGTCACCAGCGCGCGGGCCTCGTCGAACAAGGCCCGTGCCGTCGCGCGATCCGCTGCCGTCGGCTCGGCCCCGGCAGGCACCGCCACCGTCGCCATCGCCACCGCCACCATCCACGCCCACGGCCACTTCGCGCGCTGTCTCATGATCGCTCGGGTCCTTCCGAGTTGCTGATCGCTTGCCCGATCCACCGCGCGCACGCCGCAGCGCACCGCTCCCCTTCCCCCTGGGGGAACGCCGCCGCTCGACGCCTTCTCGCGCGTGGACATCACCTCGATCGGCAAGGCTACTTCCTGCGAGACCGTTGGGTCAACGCCGCGCCAGGATCGCGAAGGACTATGGGGCGGGACGGGAGGATGCCGCCCAGGTGCTGCATGCGATGGAGGCCGGCCAGTTGGAGCTTCTCGATGAAGACTGATCCCGCCCCGGCCGTGTTTCTTCGAGGCGACATCCTTTGGATCGACTGCGACCCTTCGGTGGGCGCCGAGCCGAGGAAGACCCGCACCTGAGATCGGCCCCCGCCATCGTCAGCCCGGCGTCTCGAAGACTCCTTCGTAGACCGAATCAACGTCGAGCTCGCAGCCGATCGACGCCAGGCCAATCTTCTCGCCGCGTCCCGCCTCGCGCAGCACCCACCCCTGCGCCTCGCGGGTGTACACCTCGATGTGCGGCTCGTCCTGACGCACGAGCACGTACTCGCGCAGCGAGGGGATGCGGCGGTACTGCTCGAACTTGCGTCCCCGGTCGAAGGCCTCGGTGGAATCGCTGAGCACCTCGACGAGCAGCGTGGGGTTGAGGATGGTGGAGGAGTCCTGCGGGTCGCGCTCGAGGGGACCGCAGACGACCGAGCAGTCCGGATAGGTCGTGAGGTCGCCGGCGCGCACGCGAAGCTCGGAGGAGAAGGGACGACACGGGCGGCCGCGGAGCTGATTCTTGAGGCTGCTTCCGACGGACAGAATCAGCGCTGCGTGCTCGGGCGTCCCGCCCGACATGTCGAACAGCTCGTCGTCCACGAGCTGGTGTTTGATCTCGCTGGTTCGTTCGAGCTCGACGTATTCGGCGAAGGTCACCGGCTGGCGAGCGGCTGGCTGCGTCATGCTCCGAGTATGGCACAAGCCGGCACTGGCGGAAGGCCCCGGCCTTGGGCGCGGGGACTCCCGCCGAGGAGTTCGCCGCGACGGCGGCCGACGGTGCGCTCGGTGACGGCGCAGCAGCCGGCGTGGATGTGCAGGCCGCCAGGCAGCCCGTCACGATGCAGACCGAGCGGGCTCGTTTTGCATGCTGAAGATACCCGCCTCGCCGGCGTGCGAATGGAGAGTGCACATCACGCGTCGGTGCACGCGGTCAGTCCCCCGATCGCTCGCACGCGCCCCTGCCTGCGGCTCAGTCGATGCGAACCACGAACGTCGCGTCCGACGGCGCGCTCGCGGATCCTGGAGCGGCTCTCCACAACTTGATCGCGATCCGGGTCGTGACGTCCCGTTGCCCGAGCGCGAACACGGTCGCCGGATCATACGGACTCAGGTTGTTCAGACCACTCTTGCCGTGGTGGTAGAAGTACCTGGTAACAGGGCACACACCGCCGACAATCGAGGAAGGGCCGGCATTGAAGGCCGCGTCGACGTTCTCGCTCGCCGCAAGGTCGATGGATGCGTAGCTGAAGCCGGCGTCGAGCGCGTTGACGAGGGTCAGCTGCGCCCTGCCAGGTTCGGCGATCGTGTTGTCGTAGAAGAGCTCGAACCACTTGTGAGCATCTTGCGCGGGCACCGTGACGGTGGCGGTGCAGTCGGGGCCGTAGTCGAGGATGATCGGGCATCTGGACTCGGCGGCGCCGACCTGGCCGGGGATGTTCGTGAAGGAGAGCAGATAGGGGTTGTCGATGTAGTAGGGGTCGACGAAGAGCCAGCCCACGGACCAGTCGATGCTGCCGTAGATGCCGGACTGGGCGGGCCCCGTGATGAGATAGGGGCTCGGATACAGCGCCAGGTTCGCGTACGCCTGCACGAACGCGCTCCGGTGCGCCCAGAACTGCTCGGGTGTGAGCACGCCGAGATCGTCGCCGGGATTCACGGCAACGGCGGTGTTCCACGTCGGGCACGACGCCGCGACGGCTGCCTCTCCCGGGCCGTCGGAGCCGGCGTCGAACCCGGGGGTGCACCCGGCGCTGCCGCACTCCGAGAAGCCGAGCGCCTTTGCCCGATCCTCGCGGCCCTGACAGCCGACCAGAGCGATGGCAGCGAGCCACGATGCGCAGCGATGCGCCGTGCGAACAGCGCGGGGACTCCGGATCATCCGCCCCATCATACGACGACTTCGCACCGGCTGCGGCCACTCGACGGGTGCAACCCGGAGTCCAGCTCCGCATCATCGACCGCCATTCCGTTCGTCACCGAGGAGCTGTGGGGCAGGCTGCCGAAGCCCGAGTCCACGGTCGCGACCGTGTCGCTCACGAAGTGCCCGACCTTGGCGTCCGGTCCCTGCTGCCTTCGCGGCCCGGATCGCCTATGAGCAACGGGCCTCATGCTCCCCGGGCTCGTAGACGAAGCAGCCGCCCTGATCGCCGAAGCGCGCGACATCGTGGACGAGCGCGTGCGCGACGACGCGGTGCCGTCGTGGTGCGACGCGCGGGAATGGTCCTCGTGGCTGCTGTCGCTCGACGACGCCGCGGTGGATCGCTGCGAGACGCGCAGCCTGGCGAACGAAGCGGAATCGCTCGCGGGGGCGCCGGGCTCTCTCGTGGGGCTCGCGGGGCGTGTGCGGGACCTGCTGGGACGAATTGCTTCGTTCCCCGAAGGCTCTCGGGCGGGTCGCGTGCGCCTGGCCTCTCCGCGAAAGGCCGATCAGCTCGCGCGCGTGCTCGAGGTCACCGCGCCGCTCGTCGCGCGCTGCCGCCGGATCGTGGACGTCGGCGCAGGACGGGGCGCGCTCGCTTCCCTCATCGCTTCCTCGACGGGCAAGCCGGTCGTCGGGATCGAGCTGGTGGAGGATCGGGTCCGGAGCGCGGAGCGTCGCGCACCGGCCGAGGGAGTCACCTACGAGCTGCGCGACGGTGTCGCGGAGGGGCTCGGGCTGAGGGGCGACGACCTTGCGATCGGGCTGCACGCGTGCGGCGCGTTGGGCGATGCGCTCGTGGAGGAAGCGGCGCGCGCGGGGGCCGACGTGGCGTTGATCACCTGTTGCGTGCAGAAGGTACGGGGGGAGAGCCGCAGGCCGTTGTCGGCGGCGGGTACGCGGCTCGGGCTGGAGTTCCGTCGCGACGTGCTCGGGCTTGCGAACCTGACGCCCCGGGAGCAGGGGGTGGAGTTCTCGACGGCGGAGGCGATGCGAGCGCGGGAGGCGCGCAGCGCGGTGCGTGCGGCGCTGCGCGCACGCGGCATCGCGGTCGAGCCCGGGGAGGAGATGCGCGGGCTCAACCGGCGTCGGGCGCTGCGCGGATCGCGGGAGCTGATCACCGAGGCGCTGCGCGTGCGCGAGCTGCCCCCCCCCACGGCCGGGGAGCTCGACCAGGCCGAGCGGGAAGCGTCGCGCAGCTTCGCGCGCGTGCGCCGTCTGTCGCTTCCGCGCACGATGCTCGGTCCGGTGGTGGAGCTGGCGGTGGTGCTGGATCGGGCGAGCGTGCTGCAGGAGGCGGGGCGGAGCGTGCAGGTGCTGCGGCTGTTCGCGCAGGAGGCGAGCCCGCGGAACCTGCTGGTGATCGGGTCGCGCGAGCCGATCCCCGGATGGTTCGTGTGACGAACCGAATGGCTACCAGTCGAGGATGACCTTGCCCGACTTGCCGGATCGCATGATCTCGAAGCCGGCCTGGAACTCGTCGATCGGGAAGTGGTGCGTGATGATCGGCCCGATGTCCAGACCGCTCTGGAGCATCGCGGCCATCTTGTACCAGGTCTCGAACATCTCGCGGCCGTAGATGCCCTTGATGATGAGCCCCTTGAAGATGACGTCGTTCCAGTCGATGCGGGTGTCCGCCGGCGGGATGCCTAGCAATGCCACGCGTCCGCCGTGGTGCATCACCGAGAGCATCTCGCGGAACGCCTGCGGGTTGCCCGACATCTCGAGGCCGACGTCGAACCCTTCGGTCATCTCCAGCTCGCTCATCACGTCGGCGAGCTTCGTCGTGGCCACGTTCACCACGCGGGTCGCGCCCAGCTTCTTCGCCAGGTCGAGACGGTACTCGTTGACGTCGGTGACCACCACGTGACGCGCCCCGATGTGCTTGCAGATCGCGGCTGCCATGCAACCGATCGGCCCGGCGCCCGTGATGAGCACGTCCTCGCCGACCTGGTCGAAGGACAGCGCCGTGTGCGTGGCGTTGCCGTAGGGATCGAAGATCGACGCCATATCCGAGGAGATGTTGTCGGGCACCTTGAAGGCGTTGAAGGCCGGGAGGCTGAGGAACTCGGCGAAGCAACCCTGGCGGTTCACGCCGACGCCCACGGTGTTGCGGCACAGGTGACGCTTGCCCGCGCGGCAGTTGCGGCAGTGGCCGCAGGTCACGTGCCCTTCGCCCGAGACCCGATCGCCGACGGCGAAGCCGCGCACGGCCTCGCCCATGGCCGCGACCTCGCCCACGAACTCGTGGCCGACCACCATCGGCACCGGGATCGTGCGCTGCGACCACTCGTCCCAGTTGTAGATGTGAATGTCGGTCCCGCAGATCGCCGTCTTGTGGATCTTGATCAACAGGTCGTTCGGCCCGATCTCCGGGACCGGAACGTCGCCCATCCAGATGCCCTGCTCACGCTTCTGCTTGATCAGCGCCTTCATTCCTCACTCGCCTTCTGCTGTCCTGAGGACGGCGCCCAGCCGATCGCGCCCGGTCCTGGCCGACAGCGGAACGAGCGCAAGTAATCACGGGGCCAGAGCGTCGTCAAAGCTCATCGGGGCACCGTGCGCACGACGACTCCCGGCGTGCTACACCCGTCGGCCGATGGCCTCCTCCCCTCCCGCTTCGCCGGCCGACGACGCCCTCGACCTCGTGCCCCGCGAAGGCGAGCACCGCGCCTCGTTGACGCGGGACTTCTTCGTCCTGCAGCGCAAGAAGGGACACCGGTACTCGGTCGACGACATGCTCGTCGCCTGGCTCGCCTGCACCCGCGCCCCGCACGCTCGCCGCGTGCTCGACCTGGGCTGCGGCCTCGGCTCCGTCCTGCTGATGACCGCCTGGGCCCTGCCCGACGCCGAACTCGTTGGCATCGAGGCCCAGGAGCAGTCGATCGAGCTGGCGCGCCGCAACGTGGCGCTCAACCGGTGCGGGCAACGCGTCTCGCTCGTTCACGGAGACCTGCGTGAGGCCGGACTCCGGGAGCAGCTCGGGCGCTTCGATCTGATCACCGGCACGCCGCCCTACTTCGATCCCAAGGCCGCAACGCCGTGCTCCGACCCGCAACGGGCCCATGCGAAGTTCGAGCTGCGCGGAGGCATCGAGGCGTACTGCGAGGCCGCGGCCAGCCTGCTCTCCCCTGAGGGACGCTTCGTGGTGTGCGGCCCCTCCGTGCCCCCGGGACGCACCGCTGCGGCGATGCGCAACGCAGGACTCCACGCGCTCTCCGTGCGCTCGGTGCTCCCCGGGCCGGGAAGGCCCGCGTTCCTGGAGCTGGTGGTGGCGGGCCTCGAGCCGACCGAAGCCGTGATCGAGCCGGAGCTCGTGCTCCGTGAAGCGGACGGACGTCGCAACGCCGAGCACGCCGCGATCCGGGAGTGGTTCGGCGTGCGGGCGTCGGTGTACTGAGGGCGAAGCTCAGCGCGGGGGACGGGGGACCGGAGGACGGATGCCCGGAGGCGCCTTGGTGGTCGTGGTCGTCGTCGGCGTCGTGGCCGTCTTGCCCGCATCGGGCAGGGCCACGAGCTTGGAGCCGCCGTCGGTCGCGGGAGCAGCGGCGTCCACCACGGCCGTGGCCGCATCCACGACGACCGCGGCGTCGGGGGTTGCGGTGGCAACAGCGGCTTCGGTGCCCGCGTCCTTCACGACGGTCGTGCTTGCGATGTAGGCAGCCAGCACCCAACCGGGTGCGAGTCCGGTGGGGCTGTTGGTGCTGGGGAAGTCGATGCAGACCCAGTTCTGCTTGACCCCCAAGAGGTTGAACTTGGTGGTTGATGAGATGCCGCCGATGGTCTTGGCTGTGTCGTCGGGCTTCTCACGGATGTCGAGGTTCCTGGTCGCAGTGCGGGTGCCGGACGCGGGACGTTCGGCGTCGGGGCACTTGGTCTTCCAGTCGGGGGCCACCTCGGTGGGGTCGGGCACGGGGATCGACTCGGTGTTCTCGATGCCCGCCTCAGGCGTCTCCGCCGTGGCGTCCTCTTCCTTCTTCTTGCAGCAGGCCACGACGGCGAACATCGCGACGACCACGGTAGCGCTCATCAGCCAACGAGAAGCTCTCATCGTACGGTCTCCCTCCTTGGAGCGGATGCCGCGTTCGCGGCGCCGAGGCCGTACCATTCGTTCAAAAGCGCTTGTGCGTCAACTTTCCGCACGGGTGGCGGGTGGGTCGGGTCTCGATTCTGGTCGCACAAGGCACGACACGACCGCACGCGGCACGGACGGAAACGCGGGCCCGGACTACTTGGGATCGGGGGGCGTGGTGATCGGGAGAGGGGGACGGTTCTTCAGGCAGTTCATGACAGCCGGGCGGAGGCCGTCGAACTCCTTGGGCAAACGCGGGGTGCCCATGACCGACACGCCGATGCGCTCCCAAGCGAGGCTGCCGGTGGGCTGGAAGCTCATCCACACCCACAAGGCCTTGCCGCGGATGTTCTGGAACGGCACACCGCCGCCGCGTCCTTCGAACCAGCCGCGGGAGTCGTGGCTGTTGTTGCGGTTGTCCCCCATCACCCAGACCTCGCCGGGCTTGATCACGTAAGGCCCCTGGTGCTCGCCGCACACGCCCTCGAGGCAGCCCTTGCCGCCCGCGCAGTCCGCGTCCTTGGCGCACTTCTGACGCTGCACCGGCGCCATCATCATGCGGTCGTAGAAGGCCAGATAGGCCTCCTTGCCGATGTACTCCACCACCAGCTCGCCATCGTGCTGCCCGAAAGGCCCGTCGCCTTCCATGTAGCCGTACGTCCCGACCTTGCACTGCGGCACCGGCCAGCCGTTGATGATCGGACGACCGTCCACCGCCTCGAGGACATCCCCCGGAACAGCCACCACGCGCTTGATGAAGTCCTGCTCGGGGTGCTCGGGGAACTGGAAGACGATGACGTCGCCGCGCTGGGGCGGGAGCTTGGAGAACAGCCGCTTCTGGGTGAAGGGGAGCGTGGGGCCGTAGGCGAACTTGTTGACGAAGATGTGATCGCCGACCGCGAGGGTGGGGACCATCGAGCGGGAGGGGATCTTGAAGGCTTCGACGACGAAAGCCCGCAGGAGCAGGGCGACGAGGATCGCGATGCCGATCGACTCGCCGTATTCGCGCAGCTCGCCTTTGCGCCAGCGCGAGAGACGCCCTTCCATCACGTCGCCGGCGTCGTCGAGCGCGGCCGTGAAGACCTTGCCCTCGAACGGCGTCGCCTCCATCGCGTCGCGCAGCTTCTGGAGCTTGTCCTGGAGCTCCTCCCGGTCGGCAGCGGAGATCGTGCGCTGGATGTCGCGGTGATTGCGTCGAAGGATCCTGCCGGCTTCCTCGAGCAACGCGCTGCCCTGCTCGAAGCGCTTGCGCATCGCGGCGGGGACGTCGCGCCGTCCGCCCACGCCCACGTAGGCGGAGAGCGGCAGCGCATAGCGCTGGCTCCAGAGGATCATCTCGAAGACGGTGAACAGGACGATGGCCACGGGGACGGGTTGGTCGTGGACCACGGACTGCAGGTAGCCGAAGGGTCCGGCCGCAGTCGCATCACCGGGCGAGATGAGCCACACCGCGAGCCCGGCGAGGACGACGGGGACGATGAAGAACCAGGTGGCCCAATAGACGAAGCGGAGCAGGGATTGGATCGACACGTAGGGCTCGGGGTAGACAGAGGTCCGCTTTCTTATACTCCCGGCGTCTGCCCGGGCAACCATCCGCCGCCGGAACGGGAGTCGTCGGAGATCCGACGACGGATTTGTCGGCTGTTTGCGGCCAGCGCGTCAGGGGCGCTCGCCGACCTGGACGAGATAATCGAGCTGGGAGGAGAGGCCGATGGCGGGGTCGAAGGGGGTGGGGAGCTTGGCGAAGGGGCGCAGCGCACCTGCGGAGGCGGAGTTGTCGACGACGATATAGTACAGGCCCTTCTGCACGGGGACCCAGGCGGAGAAGGGAGTGCCCGGGACCACCTGGAGCTGCTGCACGATGGGAGCGCCCGTGGGCGGAGGAGGCGGCGGAGAGGTGCTCTGGTACTGCGTCCGCCACGCATACCCCACGTCCCGCGACACCACGAAGACGTCGACCGGGGAGCCGGTCACCTGCATCCGCAAGAACAGCGCGCGGTTCTTGCTGTCGACCTCGAAGGGGCCGAGGAAGTCCTGCTGGTAGCCGTGCAGCTCCATCGACTCGTTGAGCAACGTGAATCGTTCGCTCCCCGACACATCGAACGGGTGAACCGGTCGCTGGCCCGCGGGGAGCCTGCCGAAGGAGAAGTCCTGGCTCGATTCCTCCTGGATCACCGTGAAGCCCTTGGCGAGCTCGCCGGACACGAAGCTGCTCGCGAGGGCGTTGGCGAAGTACTCCACGCCGTACAGCCGCAGGGCGACGTTCGTCGCGGCCTGCTCGACGTGCACGATCCTGAACTGAGGCACCGGCGGGGGCTCCGCGACGTCGAACCACACCCACAGCGAGTCGCCACTCTTGTGGAAGTCCGGCTTGTACTTCACCGACACCGTGCACTCGAAGCTCATCTTCTGCGTCGCCGGCGTCCACGCAAACCCGTTGCCCGTCATCCACAGCGTCAGCGTCCGCTCCGCATCGTTGATCTGCGACTGACACGTCTGCGGATAGAACCGCCCGGTGGCGTTGGAGAACCCCGGGACCGGCACGGAAGCCTGGATCAACGCCCCGCGCTTCGTCATCTCCTGGCACACCCGGTCCGCGCCGTAGCGTGCGAAGAGCTGCCAACGCAGCCAGGGGCTCTCGTTGATCATGCTGTCGGTGCAGGGACAGCCCACCGCGCTGGTGGCGAGCACGCCCGCGAGGGCCACGACCCGCACCCCCACCCACCTGGGGCCGCTCACGGCGCGTCCCCAAGCTGTACCGCCAGGTTCACCAACGCCGCAGGCGGCGCCGCAGCAAGCACCCCCGACAAGATCCCCGACGAGGTCGCCGGAGGCGCCACGGTGCCGACCACCGCGCTGTTGTCGATCACCACGTAGTAATGGCCCTTCGCCACCGGCACCGTCTTGGTCCACTGCACGCGCGTGGCCGCGGCATCCTGCATCAACGGAAACTGCTGCGCGGGCAACTGCGGTACGCCGGGCTGACGAATGAACTGCTCCATCCACGTGTCCCCGGTGTCCTTGCGGACCACGAACAGGTCCACCGCGGGGACGCCGTCGACCACCGCGGTCAGGTACAACGCGAGACCGTCCGACGGGACCTCGAAGGGGCCCACGAAGTCCAACTGCGCGCCGTGCACTTCGGTGCGCTCGTTGGCGAGCATCGCGCGCTTGCTGTCGCCGACCGCGAAGGGACGGGCCGGGTGCTGCCCCTTCTCGATCATGCCGAGGCTGAACTCCACGACCCCCTCGGAGTTGCGAATGACCGTGAAGCCACGGGACAACTGCTGATCCACGATCTGCTTGGCGTACTGGTTCGCGGCGCCACCGAACGCCGACGTCGCCGCGGCGCCCCCTCGCTCGATCTGAATCGTCTTGAAATTCGTGGCTGCGATCGTGCGCGTCCGGAAGTACGCGTACATCGTGGAGCCGTCCATCAGGAAGTCCTGGTTGTACTGGATCGACCCGCCCGCATCGAAGCTCGTGCGCCACGAAGCGTTCGTCCACGTGTAGCCCTGTCCCTGGAACTGCACGAACACGTCGCCGTTGTCGAGCTCCTGGAAGTTGCACGTGCGGGCGAAGAAGCGCCCCACGACGGGGTCGCCCTCGCGCAGGATGAGCGGGGCACCACGGTGGGTGAACTCCTTGCAGAACTCCTCCAGACCCCAGTGCATGATCGCGCGACGCAACGATCGATTGCCCGTGTCATTGAGCACCCCGGGCATGATCCCGAGGGTGCCCGCGGCCGCGCGCGTGCACCCCGCAGGGGCAGAGAGGGCAGTCAAGAGTGCCAGGAGTACCGGGATGCGATACGGGCCACGCGAGAGGAACATGGCTGCCAGGATACCCATCCGTGCGCCCGGGTAAAAGACGGGGGACCAGATTGACGGCCCCCCCGGATCGGGGGGACCAGATTGGCTGGCCCCCCGGGATCGGGGGGACCAGATTGACTGGCCCCCCGGATCGGGGGGACCAGATTGACGGACCCCCCGGATCGGGGGGACCAGATTGGCTGGCCCCCCGGATCGGGGGGACCAGATTGGCTGGCCCCCCGGATCGGGGGGACCAGATTGGCTGGCCCCCCGGCTCAAAGCCGGGGGAACTGGGCGGCCGGATCGGAAAGCCCGCCAAGCGGGCTGGTTGTGCCTGGTGCCCGGGATGAGGCTGCGGCGGGGGCATGGAGTGATCGCGGGACACGGGCGGGGGCA
>JAKLDZ010000610.1 GCA_022703255.1 Myxococcota bacterium
GCGGCCTTCGTAGAGGATCTGCAGCGTGGTCCCGTCGTGCACGGAGTCCGTGAGCTTGTAGGTGTCGATGTAATCCCCGAAGCGTTTCACCGTTCGCTTTTCGCCGTGCTGCTCGGTGACGAGCGGCGTTCCGGTGAAAGCGATCCGCGTCGCGTTGGGGAAGGCTTCGAACAGGTTCTCGCCGAGGTCGGAGCCCTGCGTCCGGTGGGCCTCGTCTACCATCAAGAGTATGCGGTCAGATGCGTTCACCACGCCGAACGACCTGCCCGACGGCAGGCGCCTGCCGCTCAGCGCCCGCGCAAGCGTGCCCGGCAGCTCGTCCTTCCGCTCGGCGAACTTGTGCACCATGACCAAGCTGACATCGGAGGCGTCCGTGGAAAGCCGCTCGCGAAGCTCCGCGGTGCTTGCGATCACGGCGACCTTCCCACCGATCAGCTTCGCGGTATCGGCGAGCTGCTCCTCCAAGTCCACCCGATCGTTCACCATGATGATCTTGAAGTCCTGCAGGTCTGCCGATGCGCGGATCATCCGAGACACGAACGCCATGGTCAGTGATTTGCCTGAGCCCTGCGTGTGCCAGATCACGCCGGACCGCTCCTCGGGAGTGGCACCTTTACGCAGCCGATCGAGGATCCGGCGCGCCGCCCGGTACTGCTGGTAGCGGCACACCACCTTGATGCGGCCGCCGTCCGGGGTGTCCTTGAAGACCGTGCACGTCCGCAGCACGTGCAGGAGCGTCGCGGGAGCCAGGAGCCCATGCACCAGCTCCTCCTGCGCGCGCCGTACCCCGAGGGGCAGAGACAGGGGACGGCCAGGCTCCTCACGCACATCCTTCCACGCGAAGAAGTGCTGGTATCCCGAGCTGATGGTCCCGAACTCCGCCCTGTCTCCGCAGGTGCGGACCAGGAGGAGATTGGAAAGGAAGAGCGCGGGCTCCCCCTCGCGGAGCCCCGCCGCATCGGTATCGGGCCGTGCGTTGCGGTAGCGCAGGAGCTGCACGAACGCTTCGTGCATGGGGTCGGCCGTGTTCGCATCGGCGATTTTAGCCTCCACGACGACGAGCGGCAGCCCATTCACGAACAGCACGATGTCCGGGATGATGCAGGCCTTCACGCACCCCGGCGTATCCACGCGGAACTGGTTGATGGCGACGAACCGGTTGCGCTCGGGTTGCTCGAAGTCGATGAGTCGTACCACGGAATCGGGCTCTCCCGTGACCTCGTTCGTGTCGACCTGCGTCTTCAGGAAGAGCGACTGCACCGCCTCGTTGGCCTCGCGCAGATTCTTCGTCGGCTGGCGGATGACCTGTTCACGAAGCTCTTCGAGCTGCCGGTCCGTCAGCCACGGCCTGCCGTCTTCGGTGAGGTTGATCACCCTGATGGAATCGCGGAAGACCTCCGGCAGGATCACGTCACGGAAGCTGTCCCGTAACGTCAAGGCTGGATCAGCGACAGGGAAACCTTCACCCTGGTCAACGACCTCCCAGCCCGACGACCGAAGCTGGTCGAGGAAAGGTTTCTCCACCCAGGAGTATTCGCTCATGCGCGATCCTCCGGGAACACCTGGCCGCGGGCCAGCGCGGACAAGGGCACCGCCTCCACTTTTTCCGCGATCGGAAACCGCCGGCTCCCGGGGTAGATCACCGCGACGCGGAAGAGGCCGAGGTCTTCCAAGGCGATGCGGATGGACGGCGTCATGCGGGGCGCATCGGTGCGCTTGCACTCAATCCCCAGCAGCTTCCTCCCCCGTCGCAGGACCACGTCCATCTCCGCACCCTGGTGGGTCGCCCAGAAGCTCGCATCGTCATGGGGCTCCCTCGCGAGCACCTGCTCGACGACGAAACCTTCCCACGAGGCGCCGAGCTTCGGATGGCCGAGGAGATCCTTCATCGTCCCGATGCCGAGAAGCTGGTGCAGGAGCCCGGAGTCCCGCACGAAGACCTTGGGCGACTTCACCTGGCGCTTCCTGAGGTTCACGTGGAAGGGCTGGAGCTGGCGGACGACCAGCGCATCCGTCAGCAGATCCAGGTAGCGGCGCACGGAGGATTCGCTCACCCCCAGCGCGCGGGCCGGCTCCGCGCTGTTCCAGACCTGGCCGTGGTAGTGCGCCACCATGGTCCAGAACCTCCGCAGTGCGACGGCGGGAACGCGCACGCCCCACTGGGGCAGGTCTCGCTCGAGGAACGTCTGCAGGAAGCTTTTCCGCCATGCGGTGCTGTCCGCCCCGCTGCGCGCGAGGAACGAAAGCGGCAGCCCTCCCCGCAGCCACAGGCTTTCCACCGCCTTCGACCCCAACTCCGACAGCGTAAACCCGCCGATGGAGACGCTCTCCATCCTGCCTGCCAGGCTTTCCGATGTCTGGCGAAGGAGATCACCGGAGGCGCTTCCGAGGACAAGGAATCGCACAGGCATACCTCTGCGGTCCGCCAGCACGCGGAGGATGGGAAACAGGTCTGGCCGTCGCTGAACCTCGTCGATCACGACGAGGCCACGCAGCGTCGACAACGAGGTCATTGGCTCATCGAGCCGGGCAAGGTCGACAGGATCTTCCAGGTCGAAGTACCCGACGGACTCGGGCTGCAGTAACTGCCGGGCCAGGGTCGTCTTGCCGCACTGTCGCGGGCCGACCAGCACCACGACGCGGCTCCGGGAAAGCGCGGTCTTGAGGCTGGAGAAAAGGGCGGCCCGGGCGATCACCTCGTCATCCTACCATGAATATCCGTCAGTGCAAGCGGCATTTTCATGGTTCTTTCTGGGACACCGGAACGCGCACCCGGCCCGTCAGGAGGTCGTGCATGAGGGCG
>JAKLDZ010000611.1 GCA_022703255.1 Myxococcota bacterium
TTCATCTTCCAGTTCCACCACCTGCTTCCGGAGTTCACGGCGCAGGAGAACGTGTACCTGCCGATGTACTCCGTGCAGGGGCGCGTGACCCCGCAGATGCGCGACCGGGCGATGGCGTTGCTGCGCCGGGTGGGGCTCGAGCCGCAGGCGAACAACCGCGCCACCGACCTGTCCGGAGGCCAGCAGCAGCGCGTCGCGATCGCCCGCTCGCTGTGCATGCAGCCTCCGCTGGTGCTCGCCGACGAGCCCACGGGCAACCTCGACACGCACAGTGCGGATCGGATCTTCGAGCTGCTGCGTCAGGTCAACCAGGAGCAGCGCACGGCCTTCCTCGTGGTGACGCACGATCCGAGGCTCGCAGCGCGATGCGATCGGATCATCGAGCTGGTGGACGGCATGATCGTGTCGGACCGGGCGAACCGGCCGACCCGGTAGGTGCGGCCGCTACTCGAGTCCTCGCAGCACTCCAGCGATCTCCTTGGCCTCGATGATGCCCGTCTTCTTCCAGGCCAACCGGGTCTCGCGGTCGAGCACGATCACGGTCGGCACCGCGGAAACGTCGCGGAAGCCTACCGCCTCGAGGCGATTGGACTCGAGCATCGCGATCGGAAAACGCAGCGCGAGCGTGTCGGCAAAGGCCCGCACGAGCGGACGGGACTCCGCGCGCTCGAGCACGATCGCGATCACGTTGGTGCGGGGCACGTGCTCGTGGGCGATCGTCCTGAGGAAGTTCGCCTGGGCCTGGGAGGGCAGGTCGTAGGTCGTGATGAAGGCCACGACGGTGTTCCTGCCGCGAAGCGACTCGGAGCTCACGCGGGCGCCGTCGATCGACTCGAGGTCGAAGCTGAGGCGCGGTCCAGTGGGCAGGGGGGCAGTCGCGGCCGCGGGGCGGACGGGCGGAGCGGGGCTGCACGCGGCGAAGACGGCAGCGGCCGTAGCGACGGTGAGCAGGAGCTTCGAGGGAGACGCAGCGAGGCGCATGGAAGGAGGGGTTACTCGGAGTCGCGCAGGCGCGCGTCGAAGAGCTGCAGCAGGGGGTCGAGGGACGGGGGCAGGCAACCGGACGGGTCGCGCTGAGCGACGACGGCCGCGGCGATCTCGTCGACGACGACCTCGAGCGGGGCCGCGTCGAGCCCGACACCGTCGAGGCTCGCGCCGTGATCGGGTGCGTCCTTCGCGTGCACCAGGGGGTTCGTGCGCACCCATGAGAATCCGCGCGAGGGCGAGAATCGGCAGGTGATGACGCGCACGAAGTCGAGGTACATCGGAGCGATCACCGCTGCCACGCGCTCGCCGCCGCGATCGATGCCCATGAGCGCACGAGGACGGCGTCGCTGCGCCGTGCCAAAGTCGTCGCCGAGCGCAATCTGGATGCGCATGCGCCGCTCCTCGTCCTTCTCGACCGAGAGGAACGGCGCGAACAGCGCAATGCGCGGGACGCCGAGTCGCCCGGCATCCTGCTCGAGCGCCGTGAGGAACGCGTCGCGCCCCTCTTCATTCATCGACTCGTACGCGAGCGCTGCCCCCAACGCCGCCTCCGCGTCCGTCGCCAACGCCTCGAGCCACACCTGCCAGGCAGGCAGGATCCGATCGGGGACTGTGCTGCGTCCCTCATCGTCCGGCTGCGTGTCGGACACCGGCTGCGGATGCGAACCCATGGTCGGTGAAGCTAGCGGAGCCGGACAAGGGCATCAACGGGGCACGCGCGCTCAGTGCCGCAATTCAACGGCTCCCACCGTTCACGAGGCACGCGCTCCCTGTCGCACACAGCTCGTCGCGCAAGTCGCTCACGAGCCGATCCAGCTCTTTCTCGCGGCTTCGCGGGGCCACCAACAGCAGCTCCCCTCCCCGCTCCGCGAACATGCAGGCCAACCCTTCGCTCGCCTCGATCACGCACTTGACGAACGCGACGTGACGCGCTTCGACGAGCATGCTTCTGGACACGAGCGCAGGGTCTGTGATTTCCGGGATCGGGACTCGCACGCGCAGAACCTACCTCGCCCGCGGCTCGCGCGCATCCCCAAGGATCTCTGCCGTGAGCTATGCTGCGCGGCATGGCTGCTGCCACCGACGACGACGATCTGCTCGACGAGCTGCCCGCCCCCGATGGTGGGGACGACGACGATCCGGGAGGCTTGCTGTCGGATCAGGAGGATTTCGAGGTCGTGGAGGAGGGGACGATCGACGACGGCGACGCCGCGTCGGAGCTCTTCGTGGGTGAGCTGATCGCTCCGGTCGACGACGCCTCGCCGACCGATCGGGAAGACGAGGGATCGCTCGACGTGGGGGAAGGCGAGGGGCTGCAGGAGCAGGGGCCCGGGAGCGACGACGACGACGAGGTTGGAGCGGTCAGGGAGGATCTGTCGGTCGGTCTCGATGAGATCCCGTCGATCGGGGTCGACGATCCCGGAGCCGGACCGGCATCGGGCTACGACGACGAGGTGGACGAAGCGGATCTTCCGGCGATGGACGCGGACGAGGAAGGAGAAGGGCCGGTCGGAGACGACGCGGAGCTCACGGACGTTTGAGCGGGCTCACCAGAAGGGCTTGTTGAGGCCGAGGCCGCCCGAGGGGACGGTGATGGACTTGGAGCCGGCGTCGCCGGAGGCAGAGATGTGATCGACCGCCCCATAGAGGAACGGAATGAGACCGACGAAGGCGGCGACGTCGAGCTGAACTATGCGGTCCTGAAAGCCCTCGACGAAACGACCGCGGAGAATTCCGGCGTTTTTCGTCTCCGGCCCGGCCATCGACGCCTGGAGATCCACGTGGACGAAACCCACGTCGATCTTGG
>JAKLDZ010000612.1 GCA_022703255.1 Myxococcota bacterium
CGCGTGCGCGATCTTCATCTGCACATCCGAGTCAGCATCGATACGATCCTGACCAGCAGAGCCTTGCCGCGCTGTGCAGCCGCAGGGTCGAGCCGTCCGGCGACCACACACACGTCAACCAGGGCACCGCACTCCATGGCCGAGCCCCTGGCGATGGCGTGGAAGCGGGCGCGGTCCGGCGCGGATGACTTGCCTGCTCCCTCGGCGATGTTGAGCACCACCGAGATCGAGGCTCTTCTGAGCTGATCGCGCAGCTCGCCGTCCCCGCGCTGCAGAGAATCGATGACCTGGAACGCGAATGCCAGAAACTCGAGGGAGCACCGGTAGACATCGAGGTTTTCGTAGTCGAGGTGTTGGATGGGGGAATGGGTATCCTGCATTCCCTCCCCTCGGACACGGCATCGGCTCGGTTGCTCCCAAATGTCTTCCGCGCACGCGCACGCGCACGCCGTACGAACACGCGACAGCGTGGTAGCCCGCCGTGATCGGAGAGGTCGCTGCGCATTTCGAGGTGATCAGGGACGAGCTCATCGAGAGTCTCTTCGGCGGCTGACCTGCTCGCCGGGCGCGACGGGGGCGCAGACGCGACGTGGGCGGGACGGGGGCGCTTACGCGGGCGCGACGGGGGCGACGGGCGCTGTGGTGGCGAAGGGAGGAGTCCGGGGCTATGGTTTGGATCGCCATGAGTGAGAGTGAGCTGGTATTCGTCGTCGAAGAGGCTCCGGAGGGGGGCTTCACCGCGCGTTGCCTCAATGCGCCCATCTTCACCGAGGCCGACACGCTGGAGGCCGTCCCGGCGCAGGTGAGGGACGCCGTGCGGTGCCACTTCGAGGAGGATGAGCGGCCCTCGGTGATCCGGCTGCACTACATCCGGGAGGAGATCATCGCTGCATGAGGTTGCCGCGGGCTGTTTCGGGTGATGAGCTTGCCCGGGCGCTCGGTGCGTACGGCTACCGGGTCACCCGCCAGACCGGCAGTCACATGCGGTTGACGACATCGGAACGCGGGGAGCACCACGTGACGGTACCGCGGCACGATCACCTGCGGGTCGGCACGCTGGCCGCCGTGATCGGCGAGGTCGCCGCGCATTTCGAGGTGACCAGGGACGAGCTCATCGAGAGTCTCTTCGGCGGCTGACCTGCTCGCCGGGCGCGACGGGAGCGCGTGCGCGGTCCCCCTCGTCCTCGTCCTCGTTCGGCGTGCGCGTGCGCGTGCGCGGTCCCCCTCGTCCTCGTTCGGCGTGCGCGTGCGCGTGCGCGGTCCCCCTCGTCCTCGTTCGGCGTGCGCGTGCGCGGTCCCCCTCGTCCTCGTCCTCGTTCGGCGTGCGCGTGCGCGTGCGCGATCCCCCTCCGGCTCGTCCTCGTCCTCGTCCTCGTTCGGCGTGCGCGTGCGCGTGCGCGATCCCCCTCCGGCTCGTTCTACAGGTTCGGGCCGCGCCCCTTCGGTGCACCCCAGACCGCGTGGACGACGATGCATTCCTCTTCCACGACGTAGTAAACGTGGTTGCGCGACTTCGGGAGCAAGAGCCTGCGTACCGGGCGGCCGTCCAGGATCGTGTACACGCGACCGATGCTCGGCATCCCGGCGATCGCCCCCTTCGCATCGGATAGCTCTCGGGCGAACAATCCCGAAGCCGACGGTCTGTGCTGCCGCCACCACGCGTCACAGGCGTCTGCCTGATGCTCGGCTTCGATGGTGAAAACGATCTTCATCCGCCCCGGGAAAGGAGGCGATCCACGACCTTGTCGGCGTCGATCACCTGACCGGCGCGCGCCTGCGCCATGCTCCGTCGCAGCGACTCATGAAGGCGCTCCCGCTCTGCGTCGTCCAACTCGTCCTCCTCGTCCGCCACGACGAGCGTCAGCTCGGTGCCTTCCGGTAGATCCGTGGGCTCATCGAGCAGGAGGCGACCGTTGTGAACGTGGGCCCTGAGAGGTTGCATCGTCCCAAAAATGTAGAGGGATCGGGCTGCCGGGGCAAGCCGCGTGGAACGACGATCCCGTTCCGAAGCACACGCGAACGCCGGAGGGTCGATTCCGCGCACGCGCACGCGCACGCCCGACGATCACGCGAACGCCGGAGCAGAGGGTCCCGCGCACGCGCACGCGCACGCCCGACGATCACGCGAACGCCGGAGGGGGCCCCGCCTGATCCCCGCTGCCCGCGTCGAGCCAGGCGGCTGCGCGATCACACGGCACGCGCGTACTCCGCTCCTTCTCCGGGGTTCTCGGCTTGATCTTTCTCGCGGCGTCCCACAAAATCTGTTCATGGCTCCCAGAGACAACACCGCCGAGCATGAGGCCCAGGCGGCTGAGCCGGACAGGCCCGTCACGATGACGGTCCGCTTGCCGTCCGAGATCCTCGACGGCATCGAGCGTGATGCCGGAACGGACCCGGAGGCCGTGTTGCGCTGGCTCGAAACAGGCGAGGGCGAGCCCTGGCGCGAGTTCTGAGATTCTCCGCCCGATTCCCGCGAAGCATGCAGGCAATCGGCGTCAAGCCTGGAACCGAGGAGGGACGGGCGATAGCGGCGGGCCTGCGCATGCTCTCCCAAACATCCGAGTTGCCCGGCATCGAGGACACCGCGATCGCAATCCCGCCGGTGCTGCGCGCCTGGTCCCGACGGCTGGGCACTCGCAATCTCTGGCTGCTGTACAGGTTCGACTCCGAGACCATCACCGCGTTTGCGGTGACAGCCTCGCCTCCTGTGCCCATCGAGTAGCCCGATCCTCCCCCCTCCCCTCGTGCTCGTCCTCGTTCGGCGTGCGCGTGCGCGTGCGCGTGCGCG
>JAKLDZ010000613.1 GCA_022703255.1 Myxococcota bacterium
TACTTCATCACGTTCCGCACGCTGATGCGGACCTGGTCGCGTCCGGTCACGAACTGGTTGATCGGGATCGTGGTGCGAACCACGGAGGTGAACGGCTCGGGCGTTACCGAGGTCGAGGTGGATCGAAGGGTGTCGAGCGCGCCCGGGGGGAGACGCGAGGCGACCTGTCCCTTGAAGGCGACACCTTGTCCCCCGACCTTGACGGTGGCCACGAGGACATCGGGCGGCATGGTGAGGCGTGGGAGGTTGGCGATGAGCTCGGTGAGGTTCTCGGGCTTGGGCAGCGGGGGCGCCACCTGGTAGCCGGGAGCGAACTCGACTTCGACCTGTTGTCCGGCGAGCTCGCTGGGGACGTTGACCTCGACGACCTTGGTCTGTTCGGGGCCGGCATAGGGGACGAGGTGCAGGCGGAAGCGGGCCTTCTGGCCGGCGTCGATCTCGGTCTGGAGGGGATCGACGCCGCGCAGCGTGAGCAGGTCGCGGGAGAACCGGATGTCGAGCTTCGTCTCGACCCCGTCGATGATCACGGGCTCCCAAGGGTTGTTGAGCAGCGCACCCACGGAGCGCACCGCACGAGATCCGAAGAAGGAGCCGGCATCGGGGGTGCCGCTGTTGGAGACGCCGAAGTCGTGCAGGGTGATCGTGCCGCGGCCGCGGATCGAGACCTTGGAGTACGCATGCCAGGAGTTGTCGCGACGTTCGGAGGCGGCGGCCTCGACGGCATTGCCGAGGGCGATGGCGACGAAGGTTGGCGCCATCATGCGTTCGTGGGCGACTTCCATGCGCCAGTTGGTGTGCGGAGCGCCTTCGACGCCTTGAAGGTCGAGGCGCACGGGGAACACGGGGGCGTCAACGCGTTGGTCGACGACGATCGAAGCCTGGCGGTCGTTGATGAGGGAGCCGAGGGGACGGAGGGGGGTACCGACCTTGAAGCTGCGCATGAGCGAGGCCATGACCCAGTGGATCTTGGCGGTCGCGGTAGGCAGGCGCGTGACGCCGCCCTGCATCATGGGGTGGCCGAAAGCGACGAGGCGATCCCCGGCAACGCGAGTGACGGTGCCGATGCCGGTAGCGGAGATGTCCCCGCGGACGAGCTGCACGCCGATGGCGCCGCCGTCGACGAAGCGCGAGGGGCCGGGCTCGTTGGGGCCTGCCTGGCCGCCGCCCTGCAGCGGCTCGAGGCCCGCGGGGGAGAGCGTCTCGCGCAGCATGCGCATGCCGAGCTCTCCGACGCCGCCGATCATCAAGGGGGTGGCGACGGGCGTGGGACCGGGAGCGCCGTCGGAGCGTGTGGTGCTGAGGGAGGCTGCGACGGCGCGGGCGTGGGCCTGGACGTCGTAGTCGCCGGCGGGGCCGCCCCATGCGATCGCGGTGGAGCCGCCTTCGCGCATCGCGAGCTTGAGGGTCGGAGCATTGAGAGGCAGCAGGTACTCGGGCGGGATGGGGCGCTGCTGGTCCTCGATCATGTTCTTGATCGGGGTGACGCCGGCGACCGACTCGGCGCCGAACTGCCATCCATAGGCGTAGGCGCCGACCATCTTGCCGTCGATGAACACCGGGCTCCCGCTCATGCCGGCGATCACCTTCGCGACGTCGAGGCGCGGGTGTTTGGTCTTCACCAGGATCAGATCCTGGTACGGCAGGAAGTTCTTGAGCACGCCGATGACTTCGACGTCGAAGCGTTCCGGATCGGTGCCGGAGAACACCGTCAGGCCGTAGCCCTTGGTCCCGGGCTTGAGCTGGGTGACGTCGAGCATGGGCGGGGCGCCGGGATCGGCCGCTTGCGCGCGGCGCGCCGACCAGGGGAAGGCGACGGAGGCGAGGGCAGTGGCGCCGACGAGCAGACTGACGTGGATGGCTTTCACGGGGCGGAAGCATAGCCGAAGAACGGGGGCGAGAAGGTGGGGAGCGAAAAAAAAGACGGGAGGGTTGCGCGCGCGGGGTTCCCGGAGCAAGCAGCGTTCGGGGCCTGCGGGCCGGCTCTCATGCGCGACCTCATCCTGGTGATCCTGCTGACGACGTTCTTCGCTGCGGCGGTCACGACGCACGTTGCCATCCTTGCGGGGCTGGTGCGGCGTCGGCCGAGGTGGCGGGCGGCGGTGGCCCTGGCCTTCCCTCCCCTGGCGCCGGTCTGGGCCTACACCGAGCGGATGCGGATCCGGGCGGTGCTCTGGGGCGTGACCCTCGGGGCGTATCTCGTGACGTTGATGGTCGCCCGCTGAGTCCGAGAGGTGGTCCGCGCGGCGGGGCGCCCGCGCACTCGCCGAGACCGCCCTTCGTGAGCTATCCTCTGGGCATGCGGAAACTTACCTGGCTCTTCGCTTGCGTTGGGGCGATCGCCTCTGGTCACGCGGTACTCTCCTGTTCTGCCAGCTCCTCGGACCCGATCCTCGATGGCGGGGCCGGTGCGGGCGGCGCGTCGATGGACGCGTCGAGCGGGGGCAAGGCAGGCACTGCCGGCAAGGGTGGGGATGCGGGGCCATGCGAGCCGTATCGTTGCTCCACGGACCACAAGCGGATCGAGGATTGCGACGGGGTGATCGTCGACTCTTGCGGATTCGACGAGCTGTGCGCCAACGCGGAGTGTCTGCCTGCGTGCGAGGCTTCGGAGATTCTGCGCACGAGCGTGGGGTGCGAGTACTACCCGGTGCAGATGGCAGCGGCGGACTGGACCGAGGCCAACTGGGGGTGCTTTGCGGTCTTCATCGCCAACACCTGGGGCGAGGCGGCGCACATCGAGGTGGACCGTAAGGGGACGGCGCTCGATCCCGGCAAGTTCGCCTACCTG
>JAKLDZ010000614.1 GCA_022703255.1 Myxococcota bacterium
TCGGTTGTGGAACTGCGTCCGCCCTCGAAAAGGGCGTTCTGGCGTTCCTCTTCCGTCTGGACGTCGAGGAAGTAGACCCCGAACTCGCGCGCCCTCGGCGGCGGCTGGAGGAGGGGATGGGGCTTGCCGGTCCACGCCTCCAGCGTCGCCGTCTCGTCACCCAGCCACCACGACAGCGGCTTGTCGAGGGCGTCCGCATCGCTCCAGCCGGTGAGCTTCTGCGCGGCAGCGCTCCAGCGGATGAGGCGTCCTTGTCGGGAGAAGACGACCAGGGCGACGCCGGTGCATCGCTCGACGGCTCCGCATACCGATGTCGCCGAGATGGGGCTGCCGTTCATTCGAGGGTTCCTCCAGGAGTTCAAGGCTTCGCAGCGGCTAGGGCGACCAGGGATCGTCGAATACCACGCCCGCGTCGGGAGAAGGGGGCGGATTCACGGACGGCGCGGCGTTCGCAGTCGCCGCGGGAACTACGTCGTATTCCGAAGCACCCGAGTCCGGCTGGGCGCCACCACGAACCGGTGTCCGGGTCCGGGTGACGGGAGCGGGAGCATTCGTGCGCCCCACCTCCCCGGTGGACTCGCTCGCTGCCGTGGGGACCGTCGAAGCGATGACGGGCTCGACCGGCTCCGAGCGGACGGCAGCGGACTGTGATGGGAGTGGGGGCACGGACGACGAGGCGATGGGGGCTCCCGGGCGCCTGCCCGCGTCGAAGACGCCGGAAGCGAAGACGATGGACGCGCCGGCAGCGGCAGCGAGCAACGCAGGGACGGCCCAAGCCCTGCGGCGCGGATGGGGCTCGGCGGGCGCAGGGCGGTGGGTCGCGGGGGGTTTGGGGCCTGTGGACTCGGCGATCGGGGGGACCGATCCGGGGGGAGCGGCCGCGGAAAGGGGTGGGGGGCGCGACGAGAGGTGTTCACCGACGAGGCGCGCGAGGCGATGGCGGTCCTCGGCGAACAGGTCGGCCACGAGCTTGCCCGTCTCCTCGGGACGCGCGCGCAAGCCGAGCCCGTCGATGCATCGCTCGAGCGCATGCCTGAACTCCGCGGCGTCGGAGAACCGATCGGAGGGACGGTGCGCCAGGGCTCGCAGGCATACTTCCTCGAGCTCCGGGTTGACGTCGGCGTTGGCCTCGCGCGGCGTGGGGATTTCAGCGAAGTGCAAACGAGAGATGATCGCGAGGTCGGACAGCCCGATCCACAGGGGGTGCCCGACCAGCGCCTCCCAGAGCATCACGCCGACCGCGAACAGATCCGTCCTGGCGTCGAGGGGATCGCCGCGCTCCTGCTCGGGAGCCATGTACGCGACCTTGCCCTTGGTCCCGCCATGCGTGGTCTCCGAGCTCTGCGCGAGCGCCTTCGCGATGCCGAAGTCCACGAGCTTCGTCTGCCCCGCGTACGTCACGAACACGTTGTGCGGCGAGACGTCGCGGTGGATGATCCGCAGCGGAGTCCCGTCGAAGTCCGTCAGCGAGTGCGCGTACTCGAGCGCCGAGAGCACCTGCAGGAGAATCGACAGGTGGTTGGCGAGGGGAAGCTGCCCGGCTCCGGCCTTCTTCTGGATGGCGTGGAGCGATTGCCCCTCGAGATACTCCATCACGATCACGTAGCGATCGTCTTCGACGCCGAAGTCGAGGGTCTGCACGATGTTGGGGTGGTTCAACCGGGCGGCGAGACGCGCCTCCTGCCGGAACATTCCGAGGAACTCCGGGTCATCGGCCAGCGTGGTGTGCAGCTTCTTGACCACCACCAGCTTGCGGAAGCCTTCGGGCCCGGTCGCGAACGCGAGGTACACGTTCGCCATGCCGCCCGCCCCCAGGCTGGCGACCAGGTCGTAGTGCTTCACCGCCCCTGGTACCGTTGTCACAACGACTCGATCCTCGCCCTGCGGTCCGGTGCCCGCGCCCCCCTAGAACTCCCCGCCGATCCACGCCTGCCCGGGGCCCAACCCCGCTCGCACCTCCTGACGCTCCCTGCGTCGTGTCGCCGGTCGCCGAATCCAAGTGTAGTACGTCGTGACCGCCGCCGTTACCACGGCCGCTCCGATCATCACGTCCGTCGCTATCCCCCACCTGCGCGCCTCGTGCAGGTCCTGCGTCACCGCTGGCGGCGGAGTCGACCCCACGTAGGTTCGGCTCCTGGCCTCGTGATCCAAGGTCAACGCTGTGACGCCGGTCGCAATCGAAGCCGCGCCGAAGGCAAGCGCGGCGCCATATCCGGTCCAGGCAAGCGGAGTCATCCGCGCCCGACCAGCGGGTTGAGGAGGCTCGAGGGAGACGGGAGGCAGAGGTTCGACGCGCGACGGTTCGGGCACGAGGGAGACGAGCATCCGCAGCGTGGCCCCGCCCGAGGCGTTGACCGGCTGCGTGAAGGGAACGTAGCCCGTCTTGGTGACCCGGACGCGGTGGGTCCCGATGGACAGCCACCAGGAGTGCGGCAACGGCAGGGTGCCGATGGGCTCGTCGTCGACGACCACGACCGCTCCCGGCACGCCCCCTTCGAGCTGGAGCTCCGCAACGTGATCCCGCAGGAAGCCCAGGCGCGCCTGAGCCTTCTCCCGGAGCGCGGGATCGACATCGGGATCCACCGCATCGAGAACCCGTTGCCAGGCCCGGAAGGCGACCACGTAGTCGCGCATCTCCTCCGCGACCTCCCCCATCGTGCGCAGAATCTTGCGGCTCGGACGCAGGTCGTAGGCGCGCTGCAGCTCGACGATCGCGTCGGCGGGCCGCCCCGCACGATACAGCTCCGCGGCGCGGTCATGGTGCTTGCGCGCAGCCTCGGCCT
>JAKLDZ010000615.1 GCA_022703255.1 Myxococcota bacterium
GAGATCCAGCAAATCGGCTCGCCGATCGAAATCTACGACCGCCCGGCCAACACCTTCGTCGCCGGTTTCATCGGCTCGCCCGCCATGAACCTCGTCGCCGGCAACATCGAGTCCGAGCTCGCTCTGCTCGCTCGCTCCGGCACCTTCCTCTTCGGCATCGCCGTCACCACCGTCGGCGTCGCCTCGTTCTTCTACATCTCCACCCGCGGCATGGAGTCCCACGCACGTCACACCATCTGGCCCGGAGCCCTCGGCTTCGCCACCCTGTGGACCTTCGTCTCCTGGCTGTTCTCCGCCTATGTCACGGCCCTCGGACGCTACTCGCTGTTCTACGGGAGCCTCGCCGCCGTAGCCCTCCTGATGATCTGGCTCTGGATCAGCTCGTTCCTGCTGCTCGTCGGCTTCGAGCTCAACCTGCAGCTCGAAGGACGACGCGAAACCATCGTCCCTCCGACCCTCCGGCTGTTCCCGCGACGCGCCCCCCAGCCCCAGCCCGACGTCAAATCTCGAACGCCAGACCCGTGACCCACGTCGAGGTGCCGATCTTCATCTGGCCACCCCCGAACCCGCCCAGGTCAGACCACATCCATTCGAGATAGCCGTACGCATGGTTGATGCCCACCGAGTTGTCGAGCTGCTGCGTCGCCGCCGCGTCGAGGAAGTCGAGCTGCAACGCCAACCCCACCGCCGCGTGCAACCCGTACGAGTGCCCCTTGCCGGTCACTCCGCCTTGCTCCGACGCTCCCAGCTCGTTGCTCGCCTTCCACAACCCATAGCCCAACCCCAGCTTGCCATACGGCACCAGCGGGATGCTCAGCTCCCGCGGCAACACGTCGACTCGCAGCACGCCCGCCGCGTACATCGGCATCAGCCACAGGCTCGTCTCCTCGGCCGAATCCACGTTCGTGCCCGAGAGCTTCGCCTTCGAGCTCATGCTCGTGTAGCTCCACCCCACCCCGGGCCCGAACGTCCCCACCCACGGGATCCGCAGCGCCTGCCAGTCCAGCTCCATCCCGAAAAATACGCGCTTCGAATCCCCGAAAACCTCGCGATACGGCGCCGCCCCTCCCTCGAACTCGTCGTCCACGTTCGGCCGATACGGACCGAAACGCAGCTCGAACGCCCACGTCTGGTCGGACTCGCGACGGGCCGTCCCGCGACGCCACGACGCATCGGAGTCCGCCGAACCCTGCGCACTCGCCTCCAGCGAAAACGTCAGCAGCGTCAACGCACCCGCTATCGCCCCCAACACCCGGGACCGTCTCATGCGTCCTTGCGCCTCCTGCGCACCACCCGAGCCAATGCCGCTACCGACATCATCAGCAACGCCGCCGTCCCGGCCCGGTGCCCCACCGCTCCGGTCGAGCAGAACCCTCCGCCCGCCTCGCCCCCCGCTTCCTTGTACAGCTTGAAGAAATCATCCACCGGCGAGGGCTGCGCACACTGCACGTTCGACAGCCGCCCCACGTTGCCCACCGTGTCCACCCCGGCAATCGCGATCGAATAGGTGGAGTCGTTGACGAGCCCCGTCACCTTCCCCGACGTCGCCGTGAGCCCGGAGACACTCCCGCAATAGAACTTCGCGTCCGGAATTTCGCCCGCGAACAGGTTCACCGTCGGACAGCCGTTCCCTTCCGGCGTCGTGCCCGAACCCGTGTCCGTCTCCGTCGTCGACGCCTCCGTGCTCGCCTCCGGACACCCCGCCTCGCCGGCGTCCTCCGGGTCACACGTCTCTTCCTCCACCGACGCCTCCGCCGGCTCCGGCTCCGTGCCCGTCCCAGCCCCGGCCTCGAACTCGTTCGTGTTCGACCCCGTCCCCTCACTGCCCCGCGGCGGATCGCAGAAGAACTGGTAGCCCGACAAATCCGTGTCCGTCGACGCCGTCCAGTCGAGCTTCAACATCGTGTCGCCCTGCCCCAGCGTCAGTCCCGACGCCGCGCTCGGCCCGACCAGATCGTACTTCGTGGCCCACGACACCCCGCCCTGCTGCTCGTTGCTCGCCTGGTCGATGAACATGAAAAAGAGCGTCACGCCCACAGGCGCCGACGAAGTCCCGCTCTCCGGCGTGCAGTCCTCGAGCGTCCCCGCGCCCGCCTTCGTCGTGTCCGGTGGTTTGTGCTGTCCCACGATGTCACGCACGCGAACCTGCACGGTGTGCGAGGCGGATGTCGGCACGGCGGAGTTGGCGACGATCCAGCAGCTCGGCGCAGTACCCTGGCGCGCTGTCTTGTCCTTGCAGTCCACGCCGCCCGCCCAGACCTCCATCGGCAGCCCGGCGTACTCCGTCACGTAGAGCGGGAACGTGATGATGTCGTCGGCGAGGCAGTCGTCCCGATTGATCCACATCGGGTTCTTCGACTGGTCGCGAAGCCCGGTCTGGCGCGAGATGCTCGACTCCGTCAGCGTGGCCGTCGCGGCCTGCGCTGGCATCGCATACATCGACCCGACAGCACAGACCGCCGACAGGATGCCGGCAAGGGCAGGACGGTGCGTACTCATGTGCCTCTCTTGGAGCACATCACGTGCCACCGCGCAACGACCACGTTCCCGCCCGATGCATCCCCGTGCCGACAGCTAAATCCCCGGACGCTCCGCGCGCCCAAGACGCCACCTTGTCACCCCCCGCGCCCGCCAGGCCGAGGGGATGACATCGTGTCAATCCCCCCGCGCCTCCGTCTCCGCGCTCTCCCGCCCCTCCCAGTGGCGCTCCAGCCCCTCGATCATCGCCGTCACCGTGTACGGCGCCGCCTGCAGCCCCACCCGCAACCCACGCGCCTCG
>JAKLDZ010000616.1 GCA_022703255.1 Myxococcota bacterium
ACCTGGGTCCCCCGCTCGTCGTGAGCCGCCCCCCACCCCGCGTGACCGTACGCCGTCAGCGTCGGCTCTCCCCCCAGTCCGAGAAACACCCGCAGCACCTCGTTGCCGCGAGAGTCGTATTCCGCCCGCCACCCCGCGTAGTGACTCGACGTCATCACCGGCTCCCCCGACGAGTCCAGGTACCGCTGCCCCACCATCCGCCCCTTGTCGTCATAGGTCGCCGTCCACCCCGCGTAGCCATCGCGGTGACGCCCCGCGCCCCCCTCGACATCCACCAGCATCCACCCCACCCGATTGCCGCGATCGTCGTACTCCGCGCGCCAGCCCGCGTTGCCGTCGTCGTCGGCCACGGGCTGCCCCGCCCCCCCCACCCAGGTCCACGAAGTCGGATTCCCCACCGCGTCATGAGCAACCCTGTGCCCCGCGATGCCCGTGCTCCCCGCCGCAGGACCTCCCGCCCCATCGAACCGGTCGCGGGCCGACTCCCTTCCATCGGCTCCACGGGTCATGACCTCCTTCAGAACTCCCGCCCGTGAAGGCGCGGGACGGCCGTCCTCCCCGAGGTTCACCACCTCGAGATCGCGCCCCTGGGAGTCCGTCGTGAAGGCCTGTCCGAAGCGCTTGTCCTTGTCGGCAGTGGGATAGCCATAGATGTTGTGGAATGCAACGCTGCGTCGAAAACCTCGCGAATCGTGCTCGATCCGCAGCACCGATATCTCCGTCCCCTCCTCCGGCTTCGGATCCCCCGAGGGAGCCCGACGCTCCGCTCGGGACAGGTCCGCAGAATACCCCCACTGCACCGTGGCCGTGCCGGTTGCGTCGAATGCGAACACCGATACCACCGTCCCCCCCTCGGACCACACGTACTCCCACCGAGCCTCCCCTCGCTCGTCGTCCTGCGGCCACCCCGATCCGTTCAGACGCTCCACACGCTCCACCCTTCCCCGCTGCGACGAGAGTCGATATCGCACGGACAAGGGCGATCGCTCGGAGTCCGGGAGCGGCGTCGCGCAGAAGGGTCCCTCCCACCGGTGGAGCAGCTCTGCG
This sequence comes from Myxococcota bacterium, assembly GCA_022703255.1. Classification (GTDB taxonomy): domain Bacteria; phylum Myxococcota_A; class Polyangia; order Polyangiales; family Polyangiaceae; genus JACRCQ01. The sequence goes on from JAKLDZ010000616.1 coordinate 1,048, forward strand.
CAATACACGGTCCGGGTCCGGTTCCAGCTCCAGACGGCCGCGGACGCAGCGAGCGCACCTGCGGCGATCAGCGAGGTCACGCTGAGCGCGACGGGTTTTCTGCGTGCGAGGCGCAGCAGGGGGGCACGCTTCCACGCCGACGCCACGGGAGGCGCGTGGCCGCGCGCGAAGGCGCGCAAGTCCTCGGCAAAGGCGGCGGCCGACGGGTACCTGGCCGAGGGTTCGCGGGAGGTGGCCACCTCGACGATGGCGGCGAGATCGTGCGGAATCCTGCGCTCGACGCTGCGCGGCGCCGGCGGCGTCTCGTACAGAATCTGCCTCACCAGCCGAGACTCCGTGTCTCCGTCGAACATCGAACGCCCCGTCGCCGTCTCGTACAGACTCGCACCCAGCGAGTAGAGGTCCGCCCGATAATCGACGTCTCCCAGCCTCCGCACGAGCTGTTCCGGCGCAGCGTATCGCAGCGTCCCCAGAATCCTTCCACCACTCCGGCTCGCCACCGTCCCGATGTCGTGCAGACGCGCCAGCCCCAGATCCGTGATCACCAGGCGCCGCCCGTCGGCGGTGAGCAGCAGATTCGACGGCTTCAGATCCCGGTGGAGAATGCCCCTCTCGTGCAGGTGATCCAGCCCCGTGCAGGCGCCCGCGAACAGCTCCGCGATCCGCACGAAGAACGACCTGCCGTCCACGTCCCTCGCCAGGTCCCCCGGAGCCCGCTCCTCCGCCTCTTCCGAACCCTCGCGCTGCTTCATCGCCGCGTGCACCGCGGCGTCGACATGCGCCTCGCGCAACACCTCTCCCGACCGCCGCCAACGCGTGAGCACCCGCCCGGTGCGCGCAAGATCCGCCCCGTCCACCAGATCCATCGCGTAGTAGTAGCGATCCCCCTCGAGCCCCGAGGTGAGGATGCGGATCACGTTCGGATGATCGCATCGGGCCAGCGCGGAGATCTCGTTGCGGAATCGCCGCAGCATCGCCGAGTCCCCGGCCAGCGAGTGCGGCAGCACCTTGAGCGCCACGCGACGCCCCAGGCTGCACTGCCTCGCGCGATACACGACCCCCATGCTCCCGCGGCCAAGCTCCTCGTGAATCTCGTAATCCCCCACAGTCTCGCCCGGTGGGACCGGCGCTCCTTCCGGCTCCGGATCCGCTCCCGCCAGGCTCGCGTCCTGCGCTGCCTCCAGATCCTGCACCGTCGCTTGCTGCCCCCGCAGCCTCCCGATGAGCGCCGTGAGAGCGGGACGCGTATCCATCCCCCCGACGTTCTCCCCGGTATCGTAGTCGAGGTAGTCCACCCGCCGGACCTGCGCTCCCCCCTCCCCGCGGCGAATCGTGCGATTGAGGAATCCGAACGACTCCCGCCCCGCTTCGTCCGTGCGATACACTACCAGCGGGTGCAGCTCGCAAACCCCCGATGCACCCAGCATGCAAACCCGCCCCGCCATCGATCGGTCCGGTGGACGCCGTGCTTCCGGCTCCGCTGGATCGGACTCGAGCGGTGCGAGCCAGCGCGCGTACTGAAGGTTCGCCGCGGGCGTCAGGTCGTCGCTGCCCGACCACGTGAACTGTACGGTCGGTGAGCCGGTGGTCGCCGCCGGCGACGTGACCTCGATCCGGGTCGCGCCCGGGTCGCCGCCGACCGTGATCGTGCCGCGGGCGTTCGCCGGGGTGCAGGACGAGGCGGCGCTCCGGTTCGTCGCCGCGGCGGCGCTGACCACCTCCAGGCTCG
>JAKLDZ010000617.1 GCA_022703255.1 Myxococcota bacterium
GGGGAGGGGGATGCGGAGGGGAGACCGGTGGTGCGGGGCAGCGGAAAACTCGGGCCGAAAAGCTCCCCCTTGCAGCCGGGAGCCGTCCAGGCAATGGTCACGGCGCCGGGGGGCTGCGAGCGCGCTTGACCCTTCTCTATCCGAGCAGGTAACTTGCCGCGCTGTCCCGACGAGGGGGGCGTTTGACGCCCTCACGATCAAACCGAACCGGAAGGCCCAACGAGTCCATGCGCGCGCGAGCCGGGGATCCTCCCCGCACGATGCCTCAGAAGGTGCTGGTCGGCAGGACGGCCGACACCTCGCTTCAACACGACCTCGTGCAGGTCAAGGTCGATCAAGTCATCTTGACGCGAGCTCCGGGCAGAGCGCTCGACGAAGCGCTTGCCGCGGGCATGAAGAAGACCTCGGTCGAGGTCGCGGTGGCCTACGACGGGGTATGCGTATCGGACGCAGCCTCGTGTCAGGCGCAAGCCGACGGGCATCCCTCGGCGGTTGCGTCGGACACGGCGGCGTACGGCATCCTGGTCGCACGTCCGGGGGTTGGCTTCCCTGCCCCGGTGCATCTCGAGCGGTTCGCCTCGCCGGCGCGTCTGGCGGTGACCGACGATCCCCGCATGTGTCTGGTGGGAGGGATCGGGATGCTCACGCTGGTGGTGCCTCCCGCGCAGCTGGGCCACGCCCTCGCTCACGGCAGCGTGTGGCTGCGTCCTCCGCGCTCCGTGCAGGTTCTGCTCTCCGGCAGGATCCGCCCCTTCGTGTGCGCCCGCGACGTCGCCCTCGAGCTGCTTCGACGCGGCGTTGGCGACATCGTGCGGAAGGTGGATGCCGCGCACGGTGCGCCGGTGGTGATCGAGTTTGCGGGGCCGAGCGCGCGACTGCTCTCGGTGCAGGAGCGTGCGGTGCTGTGTGCGATCGCACCTGCGGCGGGAGCGGCGGCGGCGCTGTTCATCAGCGACGAGAAGGCCGAGGTGTTCCTGCGTGATCAGCGTCGATCGAAGGCGCATCGCGCGCTTGCGCCGGATCCGGGTGCGCCGTGCGACGACGTATTGTCGATCGACCTGGCCACGGTGGATCCCCTGTTGATGGACGAGGCGGGGCAGATCAAGGCGGTACGGGATCTCGCGGGGCAGCCTGTGCACCAGGTGGTGCTGGGCGGGGACAGCGGCGTGACGCTGCGGGACATGCTTGCGGCGGCGAGCCTGCTGAAGTCGAAGCGAGTGCCTCCGCGACTCGATCTGCTCGTGGCGCCTCCGAGCCGTCAGGTCCTCGAGGTGCTTGCGCACACCGGGGCGCTCGTGGATCTGGTCGCCACCGGAGCGCGCATGATCGAGCCCGATCATCGCGTGGTCAGCGGAGACATCTATCCGCCCGCGCCGGGACAGACCTCGCTGCGCACCTTCGACCCGGAGCCGGGCCGCTCGCGCAACCGTCCGTTCATCGTGGCCTCCGCCGAGACCCTCGCCTACACGGTGGCCACCGGGCAGATCGGCGATCCGCGCTCGTTCAAGCGCCCTGTCCGCGTGACCGTCCCGCGCGTGTTCCCCACCGACGACGTGCTCATCGTGCGTCAGCGCAAGGGCGAGACGCCTTCGCTCCGCAAGCCGGGCACGTCATCGGGGCTCGCGACGCGTCGATGGTCGGCGGAGGCGACGAGCCTCGAGCTGCTGCGTGCGCTGCCGGTTTCGAAGGTGGAGTCGTTGTCGGCGTTGCTGCTGGCCGATGGCGACGAGGCGTTGCGTCTTGCCTCGGGAGCGCTCGCGCTTCCCGATGCGATTCGCGCGGTGATCGCGCCGTTTCTGCCGAGCTTCCTGGTGTCGCAGCTCACGGGGCTCGGCATCGCGGCGCTGCGGATCGACGCGGCGCAGGCGAAGCTCCTCGACGGAGCGAAGCACCTGCAGGTGCCGGCGCTCTCGCAGTGGGGAGCGGACGGCGCGCTGACGGCTCTGGCGGGCACGGCGAAGATCAAGCTCGTCTGGCTGGCGAAGGGCATCGAGCGCGAGTGGCTCTCCCCTGCCCCGAAGGCTGCGTCCCCCGCTCCTCGCAGCGCCCGCTGAGGCGCCTCTACCGGCTCTTCTTCCGCCCCACCGACTCGGCGTCGAACGCGCAAGGGCACGCGTCGCTCACCGCGCACGCATCGCAGGCAGGCGCGCGCGCCGAGCAGGTCCTGCGTCCGTGGAAGATCAGTACGTGGGACGACATGATCCAGTCCTCGCGGGGGAGCAGCGCCATCAGATCGCGTTCGATCTCCGGAGGCTCGGAGTGCCGGGACCAGCCGAGGCGTTGGGCGACGCGTTGCACGTGGGTGTCGACGGCGATGCCGAGGGCGATGTTGAACGCATTGCCGAGGACGACGTTGGCGGTCTTGCGTCCGACGCCGGGCAGCGAGAGGAGCTCTTCGGCGGAGCGGGGGACGTCGCCGTCGAAGTTGCTGACGAGCCTGCGGGCGAGGCCCACGAGGTTCTTCGCTTTCTGGCGGTACATGCCGATGGTTCGCAGCAGCGGTTCCACGTCGGCGGGTTCGGCGGCAGCCAGGGATCGCGCGTCGGGATAGCGCGCGAGGAGCGCGGGCATGACCTTGTTGACGGCGGCGTCGGTAGTCTGCGCGCTGAGCACGACGGCGACGAGCAGGTCGAAGGGGCCGTGGTGGACGAGCTCGCAGGAGGCGTCGGGATAGGCGGCGAGGAGGCGCAGGTAGGTGGCAGGCGCGAGGCGCGCCGCGCGGGAGCGGGGGGGACTGGTCGAAGAGGGGGGC
>JAKLDZ010000618.1 GCA_022703255.1 Myxococcota bacterium
GGATCCGGCTGATGGTGCGGATCATCTGGTAGACGTGGTACCCGCGGGCGATGTTGCCGAAGGTGCCGAACGACGCCAGGTCGCGTCGCAGTTGCGCGGGGGAGACCCCGGCCAGCTCGGCGAGCTGCTGCGAGTAGACGTACTCGGTGCCTTCCTGGTGCATCTCCTCGAGCACCTTGCGGTACGTGCTCAGCCGCTCGACCGTCTGCAACGACACGCGGCGCCCCGTGCGCCCGTGGGGGCGTTCGTGTGCCGGGCTCTTCGTCGTCTGGGTCGTCGGCTCCATCTGGTTGTGATTCTATTCACAGCAAGACGGGTGTCAAATACTTTCTTCCTTCACCGCCTCGCCCAGCCCGCGTGCGCCTAGCGAACCGGCGCCGACGTCTCCCGCTCCAGCCTGCGCAGCGCTTCCGCGTAGCCCTGCGCCACGTCCTTGCGCGTCGCCAACACCACCGCCACCCGATGCAACCGAAGCTCGGTCAAGTCCGCGCGCGTGAGCGCATCCCGCCAGATCTCGCGCTGCCCTTTGCGAATCGACGCTCCCACCATCCCCACGAGGGCCGCCCCGGTGGCCAGCGCCAGCAACCCCGTCCCAACCATCCCCGCCGTCTGCCACGACACGCCGCCGAATAACGCGCGCAGCCCGGAAATTCCCGCCAGCGCCAGCGTCCCCAGCGCGCCGATCACAGCTGCCGCGTGGGCTGTTCTGTCCACCCACGCGGCTCTCGCGACAGCCTTCAGCGCGAGCGCTCTCCAGAGATCCGCCTCCCGGTCCAGTCGCACGGCGAGGGCGTTGAGCGCATCGGGCTCCGGGCCGACCTCCGGCAGATCGGTGCTGTCCATCAACGCATCGACTTCCGACGAGGCCGGCGCACCGACCATGGTCGACGCGCGCCGCATTCCCTTTCCGACCACGGCAGCGATCGCTCCCGCTCCCTCCTCGAGGGTGTGTCGCACGTCGGATCGTCCGGCTCCGCTTGGCCGCTCGTCCTGCCGATCCGGCAAGCGAGTCCATTCCGATGGTTCTTCCTGCTCCTCCGATTGCTTCTGCGCGCCTTCGTTGGTCATGCGCCGATCATACGCCACGCTCCCGCCCGCTCGCATCAACAACCCTGGTCTTCGGTGCGACTGGGCGCTACGGTCCGCGGTGCTTGGAGCGAGACGACATCATGGCACTGCCCGACTACGACTGCCTCACCTGCTCGGCCTGCTGTCATCAGCGCGAGGGAACCATCCTGGTGACGGAGGAGGATGTGGCGCACTGGGCATCGGTCGGGCGCCAGGACATGATTGATTCGCTGGGCGAAGGACACTTCGGGGAGCGGGCGTTCCTGATGCGCGAAGAGGACGGCGCCTGCGTTCACCTGGGCCTGCCGGGCAAGCCGCATCATTGTCAGGTCTACGACGTCCGCGCCCGCGTCTGTCGCGACTTCCAGGCGGGCAGCCAGCAGTGCCGCGAGTTCCGGCGAGAGCGGGGCATTCCCAACCCCTGAAGCGGCGTATCGCCTTCGATGCGCCGCGATCTGCGCCGCTTGACTTGCGCTCAGGGACCCGTGCGGTTGACCGTGATATCCGTGGCGGAGCTCGAGGTGTTGCTCGTGGTGACACCGTACTTCTGCCCCGCGGTCACGTGGAACGCCACGGAGGCAGCGACCGTGTCAGAGGTCGAGTACTTCGCGCACCCCAGGTCCTTCTGAGACCACGATGGGCACTCCCCCTCAAACACCCTCAACGACGCTCCGGCGGTCTTCACCGTCAGCACGACTTCGCCATCGTTCTCCGCGATGAAGTAACCGAGGCGCTGGTTGAAGAAGCCTCCTTCGCACAGGTCGAACGACGGCATCACGAACACGTTGCTCTCCGGTCCGGTCATCACCGTGTCTCCGACCGGCAGCGGGGTGGCGTCGCAGGAGTAGGGCGTGAATGTGACCTCGACCTGGCCGATCGCCTGATGTCCGCGGATTGCGAACCAGAACTCCTGACCTGCGGCCTTCGCATCGAAGCCGACGCGGCTCCAGGTTGGCCCGTACCAACCCCAGGTGCTGGCACAGCTGTCGACGGCTCCGGGGCAGCCTTCGAGCCGCGCCACTTGCGGATAGTCCTTGTTGGACGTCCCGGTGTGCGCGAACTTGAGCTCTCCCCAACCAAGCGCCGGGGCCACGAAGCGGAGCGTCGCGCCGAAGTCGTTGGTCATTGCGGGGCTGCCGTAGGGGCCTTCGCAGCTCATGGCCGCGGGGTTCGCGGCGAGGGCGACGGTCTGGGTGCCGGCGACGACGGTCGCGGCGGCCGTGCAGTCGGAGTTCTTGGCGGCCTCCTTCTCGCAGTAGCGGCTGCACCCGTCGCCGTCGGTCTTGTTGTGATCGTCGCAGGTCTCCGAGTAGGGCGCGCTGGAGTCGATGGTCCCGTTGCCGCACTTCGTAGCGACGCAGGTATCCTCCCAGGTGTCGCAGATTTCGTTGGCGGCGCAATCGGCGTTGTTGTCGCAGCGCAAGACGCAGACTCCGCCGTCGCAGAATCCGATCAGCGTGTCACCGCTGGGACCGCACGCGGAGCCGTCCACGGAGCAGGGAGCACCGAGCGCGGCGAAGCCCGAGGCCGCCTTGCAGACGCCGCCGTTGCAGACATCGCCCGCGGGGCAGTGAGGCCCGGGCTCGCCCACCAGACACGCCCAACGGCAAGTCCCGGCATCGCACAGAGCGCCCGCCTCGCAGCCGCCGTCGGTCATCGTCGAGGCGCAGCTCGCGCCC
>JAKLDZ010000619.1 GCA_022703255.1 Myxococcota bacterium
CAGTTCCGCCAGATCCTCACGCCCGATCTGAGCGATGCAATGGGCCATCTGCGCCACGGGCCGCGCCATACGACGCCCGGCCAGCCAGCCCAGGGGGACCAGCACCAGCACGGCCACCGCGGTGATCCCCAGCGCCCGGCGAGGAACCCCTCGCGCGTCTCCCGCGCCGAACCAGACGCCGAGCCCGTCGGGACGCCCGAGCGCCGACAAGTACCGCGGCGTCATCGCGACCATGCCGAGCGCGATGCCCAGCGCCGAAACGTTGGTGCCCACGCCGATCAGCTTTCCGAGCGACGGCCCGCCGTAGGCTGCCGCAGCCTCGGACAACGGGGCCGGGGAGGAGGCCAGCGACGGCAGTGCGCGCACGCAGGCGGCGTGCAGTCCGACGTACAGCACGGCGGCGCCGACGAGTGCCACGAGGGTGGCGATGGCGACCGAAGACGGACGCCGCACGTGGCCCGCGGGAACGGCGACGATCTCGAACCCCTGCAGGGCGAAGAGCACGATGAGGGAGCCGCGCAGCAGGTTCGACGCAGCGACCGGGGAGCTCGAGGGGACAGCCGGCGGCGCATCGGGGATCATCCACAGCGCAACCCCCGCGAGCAGCAGCAGCGGGAGCAGCTTGGCGATCGTGATCCCGGTCCACGCCCAGGCGCTGACCTTCAACCCCGCCGCGACGAGCGCCGCGAGCCCGAGGACGATCAGGCTTGCGGCCAGGTTCACGCTCCACGACGGTCCCTGCTTGATCCAGGGGAGGGACTCGGCGAGACCGCGGATCACCGCGGAGCAGGAGAAGAGCGCCGAAGCATAGGCGAGCCAGCCCACGACGAACGCGACTCCCGGACCGAACGCGTGCCGCGCAAACACGTAGGGGCCGCCGTCCTCCTCGAACCGACGCCCCAGTCGCGCAAACGCCAGCGCGACCGGCAGGCACGCGATCGCCGTCGCCGCGTACACCCACGCGCCGGTCGAGCCCGGAACCTGCCTCGCGACCGAAGCGGGCACGAAGAAGATCCCGACGCCGATGACGCCGTTGAGGCCGAGCGCGACGAGCTGCAACAGTCCAAGCGTGCGTGCGTCGGGGCCTGCCATGGAGCCGCGATACTACACGGGCATCCGCGCGGACGAAACGGTGACTCGCCAGCCATGCCGCCGATCCCGGCCCCCGGCACACCAGGAAATTCCACCGTTGAAGGGTGGAATTTCATGGTCTATCCTGACCGCATGATCGAGCGCAGGCAAGACCGCCAGGCCCTTCGCGCTGCTCTCCGTCGAAGCCGTGTCGTCGCCCTGCTCGGGCCTCGCCAGTGCGGCAAGACCACGCTGGCACGGGAGCTCGTGGACGTCGATTCGCTCAACTACTTCGACCTCGAGTCCCCGACGAGCCTCGCCCGATTGTCCGCTCCCGAAACTGCCCTTCGCCCTCTCCGGGGCCTGGTCGTGATCGACGAGATCCAACGCCGTCCCGACCTGTTCCCTCTGCTGCGTGTGCTCGCCGACCGTCGCCCCTTGCCCGCCCGCTTCCTCATCCTCGGCAGCGCGTCGCCCGACCTGCTCCGGCAGGCGTCCGAGTCCCTCGCCGGGCGTGTGGAGACCATGACCCTCGAGGGGTTCCGGCTCTCCGATGTCCCCGATCGCCAGGACCGTCACTGGTTCCGCGGCGGCTTCCCCCTCGCCTACACCGCCCGCTCCGAGTCCGATTCGTTCACCTGGAGGCGCCAGTTCCTCCAGACGTTTCTGGAGCGCGACATCCCCCAACTCGGCGTCTCCATCCCCTCGGCAACACTGCTTCGATTCTGGAGCATGCTCGCCCACTATCACGCCCAGCTCTGGAACGGCGCCGAGCTGGCGCGATCGCTCGCCGTCGGCGAGACCACCGTCCGCCGTTACCTCAACTTGATGACCGGCGTCTTCATGCTCAGACAGTTGCCGCCGTGGTTCGAAAACCTGGCCAAGCGACAGGTGAAGTCGCCGAAGGTCTACGTCCGTGATTCCGGCCTCCTCCACGCGCTGCTGGGAATCTCCACCCATCGCGACCTCGAGCACCACCCCAAGGTCGGCGCATCCTGGGAAGGCTACGTCGTCGAAGAAGTGCTCAAAGCCTCCAATCCCGAACAGGCGTACTTCTGGGCAACCCACAACGGCGCGGAGCTCGACCTTCTGCTGTTCAAGCAAGGGCGCCGACTCGGTGTCGAGTGCAAGCGAGCCGATGCCCCTACCCTCACGCCCTCCATGAGAATCGCGCTCGAAGACCTCCGCCTCGACCGGCTGATCGTCGTGTACCCGGGCGTGCAGCGCTACAGCCTCGCGAGCCATGTCGACGTGATGCCTCTGCGCGACGCCATCGCCCGACTCTCTGCGCCGCGCACTTCAGGGTCGGGGTGAGCCGACTGCCGAGAACCGGACGACTACCCGACGAGCTCCCGGAACCGCTCGGCGATCAGCATCGCCGCTGCGTCGCGCGCGCACGCGTCGCAGTAGCCGAACCGCCTCGCCATGCCGTCGAGCATGCCCCGCACCTCCTTGCGCCGGTCCGCGGGGACCGAGGCCTCGCCGTCCGTCACGTACACCACCGCGTCGCGGCACAGCTCCGCCACCGGCTGACGCCGGCTCTCGAAGACCGCGTCGCGCAGCTTGCGCATGTGCTCCGCGAAGATCACCTCGTTGGAGGCCTTCTCCCCGGGGTGGCCGATGGCCCAGGCCGCGGCGGTCGAGAGCAGAGAGC
>JAKLDZ010000062.1 GCA_022703255.1 Myxococcota bacterium
GTCGTGGGACGCCCCGGCCGATGCTTTTGCAGCGCCCCGCGCGACCTCGCGCAGACTTCCGCGCACCGGATCGAGCGCGAGCACCCGCAACTGCCCCCCATCGGGCACGACCACCGTGCAGGACCGCTCGAGTCTTCGGAGGAGGCTCCGCGGATCGGCCGCGTCCGGGCGCCGGGAGTCGCCGTCCTGCGCGCTCACGTCTCCTCCCGCGACACGCTCGCAGGCACGTGGGGACACGCCTCGCGCACCTGCTGAGGATACCGCACCAGCGCCTCCCTGCGAATCCGACGCACGGTCTCGTTGTTCCACAGGTCGAGCATCGTCTCCTCGTGCAGATTGCCGATCGGAGGATGCAGGTAGTCCACCGCGTGGACGGTGCCGTCGGGATCCACGCAAGCCTGGTCCCAGGCCATGCGGCACGAGAGGAACTGCGCCCGGTTGGCGAAGTCGTCGGCCGCGCGAAAGGCCCCGAGCGCCGGATTCCGCCTCGCATCGCACGGGCAGCCGTGCGGCGCATGCAGGTGATCCACGATCACCAGCCCCGTCCCGGCGGTGAGGCCCCGCAGCCGCTCCATCCCGGTGAGTACCCGGGGGTCGTCGGGACGAACGAAGTCCCTCGCAGCGAACTCCGTCGAAGGGAAGGTCTCCTCGATCTTGAGCCAGTCGATCCCGAGCTCCAGTGCGAGTCGTCCGAAGTCCGGCAGCTCGTGGACGTTCGACTCGCCGATCACGACCGAGACGCCGATGCGCAGATCGGCCGATTCCTCTCGTCGCACGCGCACCGCTGCGCGCAGGTTCTCCACGACCTCGTCGAAGGAGCCCCCGAGGCGGATCGCGTCGTCGGTTCGAGCCTGCGCGCCGTCGAGCGACACGCCTATGCTGGTGACCCCGAGTCCGACGAGCTCCCTGGTCGCGTGCTCGGTGAGCAGCATTCCGTTGGTGAGCAGATGCACGTCGCAGCGGTGCGTCCGTCCCGCGCGCGCCTCGCGCAGGGCCTCGAGCACGGCGCGGAGCATCGGGGAGTGCAGCGATTCGCCGCCGTGGGTGAAGGCGACGTAGCGTGCGGTGCCCAGGGGCTCGCGAAGCCGCTCGACGAGCCACGGGCGCATCTCCCGGGCGGTGCCGTCACGAGTCCTTGCGGGGGAGTCGTTGATGCAGTGAGCGCAGCGCAGATTGCACGCCTCGGTCACCGTGAGATACAGGTGCGAGGGGAGGAATGGCCCCTGCTCCTCGCCGTCGAGAAATGCCCGCGCCGCGTGCCAGGTGTTCGCCCCGCGCAGCGCCTCCCAGGCCTGCCGCGTCTCCGGACGCACCTCTCGTCGCAGCACCACGGCGGCCCAGGGACCGAGGGTGACCGTCCCCGCCTCGGCATCGATCGCGACCTCGCCCAGCTCCAGCTCCGCCTGCGCCCCGGCCGGTGCCCCCTGTGCGAGCCGCGCAGTCAGGGTTCCCTCGCCTGCGTGCAAGAGCACGTCCACGATTCGATCGGACCACCTGCGGCGAATCATCAGCACGTCTTGCAGGGGATTGCCTCCGAGGTCCCGCGCTGCCTCGAGCTGTTCGTCACCACGCCCGATTGCCGGCTCGCGACGCCGCAGCTCGAGCGTGGCGCGGATCAGCGCCCGGGTGGGCTCGTCCCATCGGCCCGGGTCCCAGGGCATGCACTGGCGATCGGGCCAGGCGTCCTCGAAGGCCCGCTGTCCGTGGCCGCAGCGGAGCCCGACCTCGTCGCCGTAGTACAGCGCAGGGACATCGGCCCGCATGGAGACCATCAGCCATGCCAGACGGGCGACATCGGGATTGCCCGTGAGCGAGAGCAGACGGTGCTGATCGTGGGTCGCAGTGAATCCGATGGAGGACCATCCCGGTCCGCCCCGGCGGAACCTCCGGCGCTGCAGGACTTCGGCCGTGCGTGTCGCGTCGTCCGAGCGTCGCCAGAGCAGAGCGTAGAGCGCTTGCTGGGATACGAAATCCGTACAGGAATCGACTGCACGAGCGCTCCAGCGGGAGATGTTCTCGGGGATGACCTCGCCGAACACCGCGATGTCGGGATTCACCCGGCGGGCGGCGAGGGTCATTCGTTCCGTCAGGGCGATGGGGACGTCGGCCGCAGCGTCGATGCGGAATCCGTCGGCGCCGCGGCGCGTCCAGTGCTCGATCGTGGCGACATGGAACGCCGCGACTTCGGGATGGTCGAGGCGCAGCGAGGGCTCCTGCCACTGCCCCTTGCGGTAGTGGAGGTATCCGGGGGCCAATCCCTCGCGGAACGGGTGGGAATCCACGTAGAACCAGTCCCAGTAGGGGGAGCGGCGCCCGCGCTCGCGGACGTCGCGAAAGGCGAAGAAGTCGCGATGGACGTGTGTCACCGACAGGTCGAGCAGCAGCGCGAGGCCGCGCGCGTGCGCTTCCTCCACGAGAAGGTCCCATGCGCGCTCGCCGCCCAAGTCGGGATCGACCGCGCGCGGATCCACGGCGTCGTAGCGGTGCGCCGAGGGGGAGACCACGATGGGTGTGAGGTGAATCGCGCGCACGCCGAGGTCTTGCAGATACGGGAGCGCTTCGGTGATGCCGTCGAGATCGCCGCCGGCGCGCTCGCCGGTCTCGAGAGAAAGTGCCCGTTCGCTCCACCGGCCGTCGCAGCCGCCTCGACGGAAGCGGTCCACGAAGATGGTGTACAGCGCGGCGTCGCGCCACCACGACGGCGCGGAGCGTCGCAGGGAGCGGAGATTCAGGCGCAACGACTCGCACGGATTGCCTGCCACTCCGACGTAGCACCCGGAGGGGAGGAGGAAGCGGTATTGGAGGGACGAGGCGGAGGCAGGGAGCGTGGTCTCGAGCAGGAGGTGCTCGTCCTCCGAGCCCACCGGCGTCATGGCGGCCTGGCGCACCCCGTGCCCCTCGTCCCAGCGCAGCTCGAGCGAATCCCCAGCCCCCTTTCGCAGCGCAGCCCGCACGCACACGAGGCCGTCGTCGCGCAGGAACACCCACGGCGCCACCGGCGCGTGCAGCACCGGCTCGTCGCAGCCGCCGATCGAGAGCACGTTGTTGCGGAGTCCGTCGACGCCGCGCGTGCGGGGATTCGCGGGATCGAGGAGCCAGGCATTGCCGCCCACCAGGAACTTGTAGCCGTAGACCCCTTCGGGGACCTGGAGCCCGAGCTCCCAGTCGTGGCCCGAGTCGAGGGGGAGCATGGGCATGCCTTCGTGCCAGTGAACGAGGTCGCCGCGCAGCTCGACGGCGGGGGCAGACCAGGGGGTGTGGAGGCGGAACACGACCGGGCGGCCGGGCTGGGAGTAGACCGCATCGGCGGGCGACGCGGCGCGTGGCCTGGGGGATTCCGGGCACGGGTTCCAGGGGATCGGCTTGGGCATGGGGGCGGTGGAGTCTACACCGCGCGGGCGGGCCAACGACAGAGGCAGGGGACAGAGGATTAGAAACGCGAGTAGTGCGAGCTGGACTCCTTGGTGACGGAGAAGTTCGCTCCGCCGTTGTTGAGCCAGAACTCATAGGGCTGCGCGCCGTTGGTCACGCCGTGACGGTACACGATCGCGTACTCGAACTTCTGGAAGCTCCCCTTGTGGTCGAGCTTGATGGACCAGCGCTGCCAGCCATCGTAGGAGTTGCTGACGAACTGCCAGGTGTTCGTGTCGCCGGTCCCGATCCCCGACTCGTGCACCGTGTTCCAGCCGTCCAGCGTCCAGACCAGCCGGATGTCCTTGTCGTAGTCGAGGTCCCGCACCTCCAGATCCACCGTCCCGCTCAGGCCCGTGTCGTTCAACGTCAGCCCCGACGTCGCGTAGTAGTCCGAGCGAAGCACCGACCAGATGCCGTCCCACGCGTTGACGTGGAACTCGCCCGCGTTGTCGTCGTAGAACGTGCCGCCCTTGCCGTCCTCGTACCAGGCGGTGAAAAGGAAGACCCCGGGGTGCGAGTACTTCTGGAGGTGCACCGGCACGTGCCACTCCTCCATGCCGTCGGAGCCCGTGGCGAAGTACTTGCCGTTGAAGGTCTGCTGTCCCGCGCGGCCGGGCTCGTGGATGACCACGCCCACCTTCTTGCTGTCGAGGTTGGCTCCGGCCACCGGCTTGACGAACACCTTGAGGAACACGTCGATGCTCAAGCAGCCCGCACGCGTGTTGCAGTCGTTGTTCTGCACCCACGATTCGTTCGCGTAACGAACCATGTCCGTGGAGCGCTTCCCCTTCTCCTGCGCCCAGTCCCCCTTGCCCTCGCCTACGGTCGTGGTGCTGTCGTCGTACGGATTCGCTTCGTCCCCGGGAGCCGCGTCGTCGCTCGCGTTGCACGCCCCGAGCCCCGGCACCGCCGTCACGGCCATCAGCCCTGCCGCGGCACCGTTCGCAACCAGCGCCACCTTGTTCAGACGCGTGCGCGCGAGCGCGCGCTCGATCGATTCGCCGAAGGTCCTGCGGTTGTCCATCGTTCGCTCCTGCCTGGTGCCGATCCCGTGGGGCAGCGCGGGCCGTGAGGAGGTCCTTGCTGCGTGAAAGGAGGGCGCATGATAGCACGATCCGGGCGTAACTCAAGGAGCGGTTCCTCGTCCGACGGGGACGTGAAGCAGCCCGTGCAGAGCGTACCATCCCTGGGATTCGCGCCACACGTTGCCGTGTGCATTACCCCGTTGTACGGTCGCCCAATGCGCCCTCCCAGGCCGAACGCCCCGATTTTCGCCGCCACCGCGGCCGGCGCGTGCGCGGCCGCAGCCCTCGCGTCGTGCACGCTCGACAGCGAGGGGCTCGGTGCGACCTCGCAGCCCGGCGATGCGTCGGTGGAGGGCGCTGGTGGGGCCGCGGGGGGCGGGGGGCTCGACGGCGCCGCGGGCTCGGATGGGCCTGCGGGAAGCGCAGGAGCGGCAGGGATCGGGGGACATGGGGGGGATTCGGGGAGCGCGGGTGCGGACGGCTCCGCTCCCGACGCCGCTTGTCCTTCGTACCTGCTGCTGTGCGACGACAAGTGCGTGGATCCCGGGGTCGATCCCGCCCATTGCGGCGCCTGTGACAACGCCTGTGCCGTGGCGCAGGTCTGCGTCGGCGGGGCGTGCGTTACCCAATGCGGGGCTGGCGCCACGCTGTGCGATGGCGCCTGTGTCGATATCAACATCGATCCTGCGAACTGCGGGGGCTGTGGCAAGGCCTGTCCGCAGGGGGAAGCCTGTGTGGCCGGAGCGTGCACCCTGGTGTGCGTGGGCGGCAGCTCGCTGTGCGACGGCGCCTGCGTGGATCTCCAGAGCGACCCGGCGAACTGCGGAGTCTGCGGGACCGCTTGTGCGTCCAACGCGATCTGCCTGGCCGGGGCATGTGCGCCCCTGTGCCCGGGAATGGTGCTGTGCGGGGAGAGCTGTGCGGACCTCGAGACCGACGAGGGCAACTGCGGCGCATGCGGTGTGGTGTGCAAGTCGGTGGAATCGTGTACCGATGGTGTCTGCAGGAGCCCGGCGAGCTGTCGTGAGGCCCTCGACCACGACCCGGCGGCGCCGAACGGCGTATACGCATTGGACCTCGACGGCCCCGGGCCCCAGGCCCCGTTCGATGCCTATTGCGACATGACGTTCCTCGGCGGAGGCTTCACCCTCGCGCTCAACCTCGACACGTCGGACGGTCACGCGACATGGTGGGGCGATCCGCTGTGGACCACGAATGCGACCCACGGCGAGGCCGCCTCGGCGCTGCTGCAGGACTTCAAGAGCGAGGCGTACAACGGCATGATCGGTGCGAGCGAGATCCTCGTGGTGGTCCACCAGGAGGGAGCGCGCGTCGGCTACAAGCGATTCCTCAAGATCAACGGCGCCACGCTGCTCTCCCACATGAACGGCGGTGACAACACCCTGATCGGTGTCGCCGTCATCGATTCGGACATCGCCTCAATCACTCCCCAGGAGCGCGTGGTACGGCTGTCCACGCAACTGTATGCCAATCATTGCGTGGCCACGGGCGGGGGATGCACCTCGGGCACCGCGGGGTCGCCCGACGGAGACCGTCTCGGCTCCCACGAGGCCACGCCGTCGAACAACGTGGGAGGCGGTCTCGGCAACTGGCACGATATCCACTACTGTTGCACGGGGCAGACCTATGCGGGGATGAGCTGCGCGGGGGGTGCGTTCCGCACGACCTCCGAGGCGCAGGGCGGCTGGGGCACCTGCTACACCGGCACCACCCCAGGCTTCTTCGGCACCGACACCTTCGGTCCGTCCACCAACGCCTGCTCCAACGTCACCTGCGGCAACGCGGCGTGGTCGTCCTCCAACGGCATCGAGTACGACTTCGCCGTGTATTTGCGGTGAATCTGCACCTCCCTGAAGGTCCACGTCGAGTCGCACGATCCCTCTTCGCTTCGCCCGCGGTTTGGTGCACTCTGCGCAGGTCCGTTCCGGAGCACTTCATGGTCACCCAGCGACGACCCAACACGATTCGTCCCCCCGAACCGCTCGAGCTGTGGCTCGATGGCGCGCCGGCTGCGCCGTCGGATGCGTTGACGGCGTTGATCGTGGGCGCCTACGATCCGCCGGAGGAGCCGCGCGCCGAGGGCAAGGACGCCTTCGAGGCGGTCTACTGCGGGATCATTGCACAGCTCTCACGGTCACACGAGAAGCTGTCCGCGGCGTATCGGACCGAGGGATACGATCCCAAGGAAGATCAGTTGTCCCGCGCTGCGCGACGGGCGATTTCGTATCAGCAGCTCGAGAAGGAGCCCACGTACCGGCTGGAGGAGGTCTGGCCGTTCTTCCAGGCGAAGGACGGTTTCCCTCCGCTGCGCGATCCGCAGCGCATGACGCGGTTGGAGGATCTGGATCAGCCGGCCGTGTGGTACGGTGTCCTGGGCAACGAGTTCGCCCCGATCTCGCCCTTCCTCGGCCACCTCGTGTTCCGCAGCGTGAGTGGCATTCAGCCCGACCTCACCCTCGCCTGGGCCTTCAAGCGACGCGTCTTCGCCATCGGCAAGTACAAGCATCTCGTCCAGACCGCCCTCGGTCACCACCACAAGGTCGAGACTCCGCAGGATCTGATCCAGCTCCGGGCGGAGCTGCGCGACCTCAACCCGTGGCGTGCCTCGTTGCTGCGCTATCAGGGCGACCCGCCGGCTGCAGTGCATTGGCACTCTCCTCACGCAGACCGCCCGCTCGAAGACCTCCCCGAGAGCCCCGCCTGGAGGGCTATCCGGCTGCGCCTCGCGAGGGAATACGGGATCGACCCGATCGGCGCCGTGGAGAGCTGGCGCGATCTCGAGGACCCGGACTCGGCGTACTCGGCCACCCCCTATCGCGTGGAGTCGTTCCGGCACATCGGCTCCGACGTCCACACCCGCGTGCGACAGGTGTTGACGGAGCTTGGAACTCGCGACTTCGAAGGCGCCTTTGCCGGTGCGTCTGCGGTGTTCCGCCTCGAGCGCGCCTCCTCGGCGCCCATGCTCGTGCTCTCGAAGCTCGACCGCGACGACTTCCACGTGCTGGCCGATCTCGGGAGCGGGCACTTGCTGCGAATCCGTGCGCGGCGCTTCCGCGAGCCCGCGGCTCCCCTGCGCGTCGCCAGGATGTCACCGATCATGGTGCTCGACGGCGGCGACATTCGCCTCTGGATGTATTCGCACTTCGACGAGGCCCTGGCCGGCGCCGACCTCGCCGCCCGCCCGCGGCGATAGGCCGTCTGCGATCATGCGCCGCGGATCCACCTCCGAGCGTCCCGAACCGAGAAGTGTTCGTCTGCGGCTGATTCGCGATGCCGCTCACACCCGCGAGGTCGTCGAGGCCGGCATCCTGTCCGCGCGCATCAGCGTGTGGATCTCCACTGCCAACCTCAAGGACGTCCATGTCGAAGCGCCTGTGGGAACCCGCGCGCGGGCCAGCGGTCGCTACGTGAGCCTGTTCGAGGAGCTGCAGCGACTCGCGGCCTCCGGGGTCGAGGTGAGAATCCTCCACGCCGGAGTGCCGTCGCGAGCCCTGCGGGCGAGAATGGCGGGGTCGAGGGAGAAGGGAGGGAAGGGGGGAGTCGGAAGAGGGGTGGAGATGCGGTGTTGTCCGCGGGTACACCAGAAGATCGTCGCGGTAGACGGCAAGCTGCTGTATCTGGGGTCGGCGAATCTCACGGGCGCGGGACTCGGGGCGAAGGGAGAGGGGCGGCGCAATTTCGAGCTGGGGATTGTCACCGACGACGACCTGATGCTCGATGCGGCGCAGGGCGGGATGGACGACATCTGGCGAGGGCGCCATTGCGGCACCTGCCGGCTCCGGAGTCAGTGCCTGCTGCCTCTCGACGGGATCGAGAGGAGTCGGGCTGGGGGGAGATCGAAAGGCAAGTGACCGGCTCGTGCTCGTGCTCGTGCTCGTGCTCGTGCTCGTGCTCGGGATTCTACTCTTCTTCGGGCGGAGAGGGTTCTGCGAGCTCGCGGGCGATCGCAGGGAAGCGCTTCTCGAGCTTGTCCTGCCAGACCTTCGCCTCCTTGCTCCCGAGATGCGCGGGCGTCTTCGCCATGTCGCGGAAGAGGGGGTAACTCGCCCGGTACATCTTCAGCTCGTGAAGCGCGATCGCGAGCTGGAGCTCCGCCTTCTGCTTGTTCCCTTCGTCGTCCCCCGCCTCCCCCTTAGCGACCTTCAGAAGCGCGAGGGCGGCATCGTCCCATCGCTTCTGCTCCGCGAGCCGGAACGCATTGCTTGCCTGCTCCGTGGGCTGGCCGACCTCCGCAGGTTCGGTGACGGGGCGAATCGTGTGCGGCGAGTCGGCGTAGGTGCCGTCCGTTTCGATCCGCAACCTCGGGTCGGGCCCGGGAAGGTCTGCCGGCGCCTGGTCCGCCGTGTTGGCGGAGCGCCCCGGGGCCTCACCGCTCGCGGCGCAGCCCGAAGACAGCGCGACCGCGCACAGCATCCACCCGACCCGACGAATCCAACCCTCTCGAACCATTCCGATGCCTCCTCGGCGCACGCTACCTCACTCCGGCTGTGCCGGGCAAGACGCACAGCATTGCTCAACGTCATCGGCGCGAAGAGCCGATTCGAATATGCAGAAGCCGAGAAACACGACGCGACGAGGGGCGTGACACGGGACGACCGCGTTCGAACCGTTCAGAACGAGCCCTTGGCCTCGGACTTCACGAGCCCGCCCGCGACATCGGCAGCCATCTTGGCGCCGACCAGGTACTCCCGGTACCCCGCTTGATCCCTCAGCACCGCGTTGAAGAACGACGTCATGTAGCGCCGCGTGAGCCAGCGCGTCTTGGCGGGATCGTCGGTGCCCTTGGGACACACCGAGCAGGTGAGGCCGCAGTTCGGGTTGTCGAGGAACGACATGTGACTGGCCCCCAGCACCTCGATCTCCAAGGCCGGATTCGTGGCATGGACGAAGTACTGGTGGAAGTTGTCGTCCTGCGGCGCGCACGCCTGGCACATGAAGCCGGTGCACGTCGCGTTGGTCGTCTCCCCGAGAAATACCGTCGGAATCTTGATGCTCCCCATCAGCTCCGGGGTCACCGAGGGATACTCCTGCTCCGAGCCCGGAATCGGACCGCCCGCGGCATCCACCGGATCGATCGCGAACACCGCCTTCGAACGCGCATCCCTCGTGGCCGTGAGCAGCGAGATCTTCCCGCCCATCGAGTGCCCGGCAAGTCCGAGCCGCTTCGGATCCGACTTCCCCTCCAATGCACCCGTGCTCGACACCGAGTCCGCGTCGATCCAGTCGAGGACCCCAAGGAGGTAGTCGGAGAGATCGAGATGGCTCGGGCCGCCGATCAGCCCGCCGGGCATCTGCGGCACGATTGCCACGTATCCCCAGCTCGCCAGGTGCTGTCCATAAGAGGCATACAGCTCGGCGTTGAGCTGGAATCCGTGGTTCAGCACAACGACGGGAGACTTAGCGGACGTCTCGGGGAGGTAGATCGTCAGCGGGAGCTTCACGGTGCCCGAGCCACCCTGCAGTTGGATTTCCACGCTCTTGGACGTCCCCGCAGGACCACCCGGATCGGCCGGCTCCTTCGCACCGACACAGGCCCCGGAAGAGCACTCGCCCGAACCACCCTCCGGATCCGACAGCGTGCACGGCGTGCCGTCTTCGTCGGCCACCGTCGCGCAGTCCCAACACTCGGGTGCAGGCGCGGCAGCACAGGACCACTGCTGGCACACGAGTCCGTCGGGAGCTTCCGGAGGCGACGACGAGCACGCCGGGGAGGCGCCGTCGGGCGCGGTGGCGGAGTCCGCGGCGGCTTCGGTGGGGGCATCGATCGAGCCGGCGTCTTCGGCGGGGTCCGACGCGGACTCGGAGCCGCAAGCGGCGAGGGGGAGCGCAGCCAGGAGCGCCAGGGATGGCCGAAGCAGGCGAGCGAGGAGCGATGGGGTCATGGGTGCCTCCGGGATCATGCTACCGGCCGGTTGGATGGCAGTCAAAGCCGGGGAGCGTCAACGGCAGGATGCATCGCGGGCGCTGGAGGGTGCGTGCGGGGGCACGTTGCGGAACACGTAGGCGTGGCACTCGAAGGTGTTGAACTGCCGCGCGTGCAGGCGCAGGTGCCACGGCAGCACGGCCGATCGCTCCAGGTGCATCCGGAATCCAAGGGGGCTGCGCAGCTCGCCGGTGAGCAGCCCCACGAGGGTTTCGGGACCGTCGAGACACCGAGCCACACCGGTCGGGTCGCACCACGGCTGCGCCTCGAGCCTTGCCGCGGGCGGCGTGACGTTTCTCTGCCACGCAAATGGCGTGGCGATGACGAGGCGCCCGCCGGGGGCGGTCAACGCATGGGCCTCGGCAAGCAGGGCGAGGGGATCGGAGATGTTGTCGAGCAGATTGGGGAGCACGACCAGGTCGAAGGAGCGATGGGGCAAGGGAGGGTCGAGCGCGTCGGCACAGAGCGGCACCACGCGACGCGAAGCCTCGGCGAGGCGGGGGGGGAGCTCGAACGACGCGCGAGTCCAGCGCACTGCGCCTTGGGGAATGGGCAGGGTCGCGCAGTGGTCGCGCGCGAGGTCCTGTGCGAAGGCGACGAACATGGGGTCGAGGTCGAGGGCGACGACGACCTCCGCGCCGAGGGCGGCGAGCTCGAGGGGAAGGCGTCCCGCGCCGATCCCCATCACCAGCGCGGTCTGGCAAGGGCCTCCCGCGAGCTGCGCGAGGAGCACCGGCAAGGGCGCATCGCCGATGAACGACGGTGTCAGCTCCGCGGGCATCCGATCCCGGAAGTGGCTCCAGACATAGGTCGCAATGCGTCGTGCCGCAGACGCCGCCATGGAGTCGCTACCCATCGACTCGAGCCACGCGATCGCGGCGTCGATGTCCATGCGGTGCCAGGGCACGAGGGACACGGGTTGCGCGATCGCGGACAGGTCTCGAAGGACCGCGGGGAACGGGAGTGCCGGGTAGCGCGCGTCGCAGGATGGACGATTGCACACCCATACGCACCCATGGAGGCTCAACGGGGTCGCGTGGGGATTCGGTCCTCGCGCGCGACATCGCGGGCACACCAGGGACACGGCCGGAAGGTCCAGAGTCATGGTGCGCCAGCGTAGCAGAATCGGCCTGTCCGCGAGCGCACGCAGATGGATGACGCCGCAACGCAGTGCCGCTACGATGTGACAACCATGCTCGACAAGCCACGCTTTGCCGTCGTTCCTGCGGTCGCCACGCTCGTGGGGTGTTCGGCCTTGCTCGACTACGACGCCGTGTCGTTCGACTCCGATGCTGGGCGCAAGGACGCGAGCGTCGCGGGCAGCGGTGGGGCTGCGGTCGATGCGAGCTGGGAGGCGGCGGCTGGGGGCGCGGGTACCGGCGGTGGGGCGTCGCAGGGCGGGGCAGCGGGCACTTCGGGCGGCGGATCGGGCGGGGCAGCGGGTGGCGCTGCGGGGACCGGCGGGGAGGCGCAGGCGGGTGCAGGCGGCGCAGCGCCGACGTGTGACGGGATCGACTGCGGGGTCCACGGCGCGTGCGTGGTAGACGCCGGCGGGGCGAGGTGCCAGTGCGACTCCGGATACCACCCCGAGGGATTCGCCTGCGTGGCGGATCCGTCGTGCGACGGCATCACGTGCAGCGGCCACGGGACGTGCTCCATCTACGGCGGCAAGCCGGTGTGCCAGTGCGAGACGGGCTATCACGCGCAGGGAGAGCAGTGCATTGCGAACGCGACCGACGCGGCGTGCCAGAACGTGGATTGCGGGGGGCATGGCGCCTGCCTGGTCGATCCGTTGGAAGGGGCGAGGTGTCACTGCGACGTGGGCTACTATCTCGCGTATTCGAAAACGAACTGCGTGGCAGCGGCGGGATCGAAGTGCGAGGGGGTCTCGTGCGGAGGATTCGGTACCTGCTGGGTGCAGAGCATGTTCGCCACCTGCTCGTGCGACCCCGGCTACATGCCGTACGCAGGGCAGTGCATTCCGGAGGGGAAGCTGGGCTGTCGGGACATCGACGACAGCTTCGCGCTGCGGAGCACGCGGCGGTGCAGCGCGGACGACACGCACATGGAGGTGTGTTGGGACGGCAACGGCGACGGGACAGCGGAGTGGGTAGACGGGCAGGTGACCTGTCCCAACGGCGAGAAGTGCTCGGTGTGCATCACGCGTCCGTGTCTTGCCTCCGGGTACCCGGGCAAGGAGTGTCCGGCCGGGGAGACTTGCGTGCCGTGTCCGATTGGCACGCAGTGCGTGCCCGAGGCCCACTCCCAGCCGATCTACGTGTGCGTGCCCAAGTGCGACTGCACCAACTGCCCCAACTGCGAAGACTCGTCGTATTTCACCGACTGGCAGGAGTACTGCGGCAACCCGAACGCGTCGCCCGCGACGATGGCGTGCAAGGTCCCCTGTCCGATGGATGGGGACGGGTGTCTTCCCTGGGGAGCGAACTCGATCTGCTGGGGAATGGAGGGGTGTTTCAGCGCGGCGCCGTGAGGGGGGGTGCGGCGACCCGGGTCCTGGCCCTCGTGGCGCGGAAGGAGTACAAGAACCCCCGGATGCATCGACTCCTCCACAGCGCACTGCTCCCCTTCTGCATGGCCGCGGCAAGCGTCGCCTGCTCCGACAGCGAGACGACCTGGTCGCGCGAGCCTGCGATCGATGCGGCGATCGAAGCCTCGGCACCCGACGGAGCCGCGGACGTGTCGGCACCCGACGGAGCCGCGGACGTGTCGGCACCCGACGGGGCCGCGGACGCGCCGGTGGACGCGGGGCCCGAGGCGTCGACGGACGGCTCGGTCGGGGTGGACGGTGCAGAGGCCGGGGACACGGGGAAGGGTTGTCCGGCGGGGTTGTTGTGTGCGGGGGCGGCGCCGTACAGCTCGAAGGTCGGCCTGTGGTACACGCTGTGGTGGCGCACCGACGCGAGCGGGCATTGGGACGAGTGGTCTCGCTACGTGCCTTTGCTGGGCAAGTACACGAGCGGTGCGGAGGCGTCGTTCCCGCAGGAGCTTGCGGAGCTCGAGGCGATGGGAGCGGACTTCCTGTTGCTCGATCACACCAACGGGATTGGAGCGGACGGCGGCGGCCTGGCCACGGCCGGTCACAAGATCGTCGCCGCCCTCGAGGGCGGCGTGTCGTCGCTGCAGCAGGCGACGGCGCTGGGTGCGTGTTTCTGGCTGTCGGGCATTACCGACCGGCTCGGGTGCATGGCGCAGGAAGCGGAGACGATCTGGGGCGCGCATGCGAATCCAGCCTTGCATCCGTCGGCGTATCTTGTCGGAGGACGTCCCCTGCTGGTGAACTACACGAGCCCTGGAGCCTACGACGACTGGAGCGATCCTCGCTTCACGATGGGTGCGGCGTCGGGACGCAGTACCGAAGCGAGTGCAGCGCAGCTTGCGCAAGGGCTGTGGGGGTGGGTGTTCGACGATCCGACGCCGCAGAGCGGCGTGGTGATGGGGGTGATGCCGGGCTGGGACACGCAGCATCTTGGGCGTCCCACGGTCCCGCTCGCGCGCGAGGACAACGGCATGCGCTTCCAGCGTCAGTGGCTCCGGGCGATCCACCAGAATCCGGAGTCGATCGTCATCAGCTCCTGGAACGACTTCGCGGAAGAGACGGCCATCCAGCCGGCGAAGCGCTCCGATCCCGGCGCACCCCTGTGGCAGGACAGCCATGGGAACGAGTGCCCGTCGTTCTACTACGAGATCGCCCGGGTCTACTCGATGATGCGCTGGGGGTTGCTGATAGGAGCGTATGTGAAGGACGAGAACAGCCCGGAAGTCTACCAGGTGGGGTCGAGCGGGCTGGTGTATCAAGGTGCGATGCCGGTATGTCATCCGGCGGTGAACGTGCCGGCGGGCTATCTCAGCGCGTTTCCCAAGGCGCCCTGATCCCCGGTGCACGCAGGACGCGCGTAGGTGGCAATCACGACTTCCCCGGGACGTCAAAACCACGACTCGTGTCGTCGATTACCAGCACCCAGTCCGGACCGTCCCCGGGAGAAGTGAAGCTCACCGTCCCACTCGGAACAAACTCTCCCGCGTCCGATACGGTCCCCGTCCGCGGGTCGTACCACCACCCCCGCACCGTGGCGCCGGACAGCAGCGACAGGTCTACCGGGAAGGTCGTTCCGGCCGTGGGCACGTAGACGATCGCATAGGAGCCATCCGACGATCGGGCTGCACGACGGTGCGAGCCGCCCTGTCCTTCGTCACCCGCGAGCAACCCCTGATCGGGAATGCGCGTGAGCATGGGCCGCGACTCGAACAGGCGACGCAGATGAATCATTTGCGATCCACCCGGACGATCGAGCGCCTCGCGCCAGGTCCGGTCGGGGGACGAGACGCCCGCGTGCCCGTCGTCGTACATTTGCCAGATGCTGTGGTGTCCGTAGGTGACGCCGGGGCTGCCGGACAGCACCGCTCGCCAGGTCTGCTTGCGCGCGTCGTGATCGCGGAAGTAGCCGTTGTCCGGATTCCAAGCGATGGGATGATCCTCGTAGGTGGGCTCTCCGTCGATTACGGGCTTCGGAGGCGACGTCCCCAGCGCCCCTTCGATGATGTTCCACAAGGGCACGTCCTTTGCGCCATGCCCCGATTGGCACATGTCGAAGGTCAGCCAGTCGTCGTTGTGGAACCAGTCGGAAGAGCAGCGCCAGCCGACCGGGTGGAAGGTCATCATCGGCGAGCCGCCCGCGCCGTCGCGGATTCCCTTCGCCATCTCGCGCCAGACCCCCTCCACCCCGTCGGCGTTGCGGTCTCCTCCGAGAATCCAAATGACGTTGGGTCGTCCCGCGTACCGTGCGCCGAGGAACTCCCCGTATGCCCGTGCGCTCGCTTCGTCGAACAGGTTCGGCCCCGCCCCCGTGTCGAAGTTCACCTTGTCTCCCCACGTCGGAAGCAGTCCGAGGTAGAGCCCCCGCACGTGCGCCTCCGTCACGATGAAGTCAAGGTGATCCCAGAAGTCGTATTCGTCCGCACTCCCAGGATCGCTGCCCGACGTCGTCGCCGGTTGCGTGGCATCGGTGTTCCAGAAGGGCACATCGCCATGAGCGTTGGGCTCGGTCACCCCCGAAAGCTCGCCCAGCGCAACCGCCTGAATCACGTTGAATCCCCGGGCTGCCCGGCTGTCGAGATAGGTCACCACGTCGTCGCGACCGAGACGGTGGATCAACTCCCACGCAGTGTCGCCCATCCAGAAGAACGGCGTCCCGTCGGCGTAGACGAAGTGGCGCCCCGTCACGTCAACGCCGAGCGCACCGTGGGACCACGGCCCGCTGGCCGCAGCGTCCGTTGCAGCATCTCCCGAGTCGGTCGCCGCCTCGCCTGCCTCCACCCCAACCGAGGCTTCCGCTTCCGGCCCAAGAGGAGCATCGGTGAGCGCAGTGGCATCCGCGTCCGGACTGGCGTCGCCGCGACAGGACTCTCCCGTGCACGGCGGGGATTGGACCGAGCCATCATCGCAGCCGATTGCGAGCAGGCAGAACGGGAGCATCACCGCGGCGATTCGACGATCGGAGCGGAGACCATGCAGGAGGGAGGCAGCGATCATCTCAGGAGCTCCTGTGGGGAAGGAGAGCGGGA
Organism: Myxococcota bacterium; assembly: GCA_022703255.1. GTDB lineage: Bacteria > Myxococcota_A > Polyangia > Polyangiales > Polyangiaceae > JACRCQ01. The sequence continues at coordinate 15,967 of JAKLDZ010000062.1, forward strand.
ACGGTGATGCGATCGCAGGCGGGGATGGGGCCCGCCGGCTCGGTGCTCTCTTGCCCCAGACCGCGGGGGAAAGTCCAGGACATCGCGCGAGGAAAACACCGTGTCCGGACAACCCGATCAGTCGTCACGCGATACGATGTCCCCCCGTCGCGTCACCCGGAACGCCCGGCTGCACAACGCGAACACCGGCGCATCGCTCTCGCTGTCGCCGTAGCCGCACTCGAAGCGAATGCCCTCGCCGAACCGCTGCTCCAGCATGCGACGCTTCCCCTCGCCGATGCATCGGTCGAGCAGACAGGTCGCGTGGGGACCCCGCCGCATCGTCGAGCCGAGGATCTGCACGCCGGTCCTGCTCGCCAGCTCCGGATACACCGCGCGAACCAGGGACTCCGGGCTGCCGGACACGATGAACACCGCGCTCCCCTGGGCGAGGTGCTCCTCGAGCCGAGCCCTTACCCGGGGATGAGCGTGCAGGTGCCCTCGGAAGCTCGCGACGAACTCCGCGTCGACGTGCGCTCTGCGGGACTCGCTGCTCAGGAAGGTCAGCGGAACGAGGAGGCAGTTCAGGCTCCAGGCTTCCGCGGGCCGCGCCGCGTTCAGCGCCGATCCCACCAGCAGCCAGGGGAGCAACAGCGCGGTCCGGACCGGATTGCTGCGGGCCACGTGAACCACGTAGCTCGCGAGCAGGTCGCCGCGGTGCAGCGTGCCGTCGAGATCGAAGAAGACGTTGTCCGCGCTCAATTCGCATCCAAGCAGGCGAGGGTTCTCCGACGGTACTTCGAATCCTCGAAGTCCGCACGGGTGAGCTGCATCGGCTGGTAGACCGCGGCGCCTTCCTGGACCGGCTCGCCGACGGGGCGGAAGCCCATGGCGGCATAGAGTCTCACGTTGTTCCGGATGGCGGAGATCAGGATCCTGTGGATTCCCTCCTGATTGCAGTAGCGCATCAGGGCCAGCACGATGCGGTCGTACACGCCGCGTCCGCGGTATTCCGGCCGGACCGCCAGCAGCCGCACCTCGGCTGCGTCGCCGGTGCAGGCATGGAGCTCGTGATCCGGCGGAAGACGCTGCAGGGTCGAGATCGTCGCCGCGCCAGGCTTGGTGACCGAGACCATCCCGATGAGCAGGTCGCCGTCGTACGCAACGAAGTAGACGTTGCTTCCGTGCAGGCGATCGGTCTTCACGCGCTCGGGGTTGGTGCGGTGTTGCCCGAGCTCGCTGCAGTAGATGTCGTGGTTGAGTCGGGCGATGGCCGACCAGTCCTGCTCGTTGCCTTGTCTCACGGTCAGATGCATCGGTCTCCCCCGCGCGTCTCGAATGACTCGCACGACACGTTCCATCGTGGGGCGATCGGCCAGGGTGATGCGGAGATGGTTGGAGGCGTTGCGGAGCTTGACGCGCTTGACGACGAAGCCCGCATCGAGAAGGAGCGTGTCGAGGTCGTTCCAACGCGAGTCGTGGCGAACCAGCACGAAGTTCGCCTCCGTGCGGCAGGGCGTGAGACCGGGAATGGCCTCCACCTCCTTGCAGAACCAGTCTCTCACCTCGGCGAACTCCCGTCGGATGCGCGCGTGCAGATCGAGATCGGCGATCCGATCGGCGGCCATGGTCTGCACGAACGAGGGAAGACCGAAGACCGGAGTCAGGCTTCGCAGCCGCTCGGCCGTGGCTCGGTGGCAGATCAAGTAGCCGACGCGCAGGTTCGCGAGCCCGAGGAACTTGGAGAAGGAGCGCACGAGCACCAGGTTGTGACGTCGCGTCGCGGCCTCGACGACGTCGCTTCCGGGGTCGTCATTGAACCCATGATAGGCCTGGTCCAGGACGAACAAGGTGTCCGGGTGTCTCTCCACCAGCTCGAGGACGGCTGCGGGGGCGAGGCTGGAGCCGGTCGGGTTGTTGGGCGAGCACAGCAGCACGAGGGTGGGGGCGTGTTGCTCGATGTGCGCGTGGATCGAATCGGTGTCGTAGACGAAGCCGGTGTCGAGGTCGCGCAGCGGAAACCGGGCGATGCGGGCTCCTGCGGTCTGGGCGATGGTGTCGTAGAACCCCCAGCTCGGGTCGGGCACGAGCATCGTGTCGCCCTCGCGCAGCAGGAGCTGACCGAGGTGCTGCAGGAGGAACGTGCTTCCGGGACCGACGACGATGGCGTCATCGGCGAGGGAGAGGTGGAGGGCGATGACGGATTGCAGGGGAGCGGCGCCGTTTCTGGGGTAGGCGTGAAGGTCGGAGAAGCAGGCCGCGGGGATCGACGCGACCGCCCTGGCATTGGCCTCGCGCGTCGCAGCGAAGAGGTTCTCGTTGAGATGGAGGTGGGTCTTGCCCGGGTGATCGTTGGGGGGCATCCGGTAGCACGGAGTGACAAGGCGTGCGGCGCTCTCGAGCATGGGAGCCTGCTGCTTTCGGGGAGGAGGTGAGCTTGCGGGGAACGTGGGGGACTACGACGGGAGGCGCCGGGATCTGACAGCGGAGGCGGGAGGCGATCCGTGCCGAAGCCGTGAACCGCCGATCGTGACGGTGACCGTGCGCAAGTCCGCGGTCGCCTCGAGACGCCGCGTCGTGCTCGTGCGTTTGGCAACCCGAGAACGTCGGGAATCCGAGCTTCCGACAAGGCCCCTTTCTTGATCGGTGCCTCGGGCCTGCAAGCCGCGCCACTGCTACGCGGCGTCACGGGCTGCATCGGTCCCTTCGGCGACGCTGCGCGGCTGGGCGCTCGCGAGGCCGCGTGTGCCGCACACGCCTGTC
>JAKLDZ010000620.1 GCA_022703255.1 Myxococcota bacterium
CCTTGTGGTTGTCAGGGCGGTGCCTGTACGTCGACCCAGACTCCCTCCACGTACTGCAGCGGACCCGACGTGTACCAGACTGACCAGTGTGGCGTTTCCTCCCTGTATCAGTCTTGCGGGACGAGCGGCTACTCCGGCAGCCCCTACTGTTGCTCCAACAATGTCTGTCGGGCCTACGTGGACCGGGGATGCTCGGGCACCAGCTGCTACGCGAACTCCTCGACGCAGACGACGACCACGTGCTCCTACGGGTGCTCGAACGGTGCGTGCATCACCTGCTCGGCGACGAGCTACTGGAATCCGAGCACCGACACCGACACGGACAACGTGGGACAGCAGTACGGAGCCACGATCAGCGAGCCGGTTCGGATGGAGGTGAGCCAGACCGGATCACAGCTCCAGCTTCGCGTCTGCAAGCAGAACGGAACGTTCTCCCAGAACATCTACGCCAACATCCGCGACAGCCAGTCGAGCAAGGCCTACTGGAGTGGAACATTGAGCTCGGCGGGGTCCGCCTGTTCCGGGTGGGTGGGGCTCAACAACGACTCCGGATACTCAACCAATCAGGTCTTCGGGGCCTCATGGGCAGTGGTCTCCCCGTCCACTTCTGCCTCCGACTGGGGCAGCTCCTACACCTGCTCCCCCAAGACAGGAGCCACGGGCACCTGTTGGGCCGGAGTGGGAATCACGATGACGCGGACCTGTCTCTGACACGTGATCAACTCGTGTGAGTGCGTACACGATGAAATGCTCTTTTGCATCCTGCAACGGCGCGCTCGGTTGGGCGCAGCTACTCTTCTGCGTGGCACTGGGAGCCTGCTCCAAGGACCTCACGGTGGACACCGACATCGAGTGCGAAGCCGGCGCCTTCAAGTGCGACGGAAAGACGCTCCAACTCTGTGGAGAGGCTCGCAGGTGGGCCACCGCCGACATCTGCGACACCGAAGCGTTGTGCGAGAAGGGGCTCGCCGCCGGGGAGTGCGCCGCGCCGGTGTGCACCGCCGGGGAGCGCCGCTGCCAGGGCGCCGAGTTGCAGATCTGCGCTCCAGGACGAGACCGCCTGGAGCGTACGATCTGCAAGAGCGCGGATGACTGCCAGCGCGGCTTGCTCGACGGCAAGTGCGTGGCCGAGTGCGTCGCCGGTGCGGACTGTCCTGGCGAGGCCACGACGTGCCGGTGGCCGACTTGCGAGGACGGGACTTGTGTCGTGGCCGTTGCGAAGGCGGGGACCCGGCTCCCCTCGCAAACGGAGGGCGACTGCCTCGCCGTGGTCTGCGACGGAGCCGGGGAGACCAAGACGGTCCCCGACGACGATGCGCCAGCGAGCACCGAATGCGCACAGGTCACGTGCGCGTCGGGCTCAGCGAAGACCACCTATCGCAGCGAGGGGACCTCGTGCGGAAGTGGCGGCACGTGCGACGGCAAGGGAACCTGTCGGGTTTGCACGCCCGGGGAGCTCGATGGGTGTGCAAGCTCGACGGCGCAGCGCGTGTGCGGCCCGTCGGGGGCGTGGCAGGACCGTCCGTGTCCGGCGCCGACGACGCGTTGCGACGCGACGGACGGGAACTGCTATGCGGGGTCGGTGCTGGTGTGGATCGCGGGGGGAGGGAAGCAGTACGGGATTGACGAGCACGAGGTGTCCACGGCGCAATACGGGGAGTGGCTCGCAGGCAAGCCATCGGCTTCCGGGCAACCTTCGGTGTGCGCGTGGAACACGTCGTTCGAATCCACCTGTCCGGCGACCAACGGCAAGGCGCCGGTCGCGTGCGTGGACTGGTGCGACGCCTACGCCTACTGCAAGAGCGTTGGCAAGCGGCTGTGCGGGAAGATCGGCGGAGGAGCCAACGGCTTCGACTACGTTGCCGACGTGGCCCGGAGCCAGTGGTACAACGCCTGCTCGTCGGGGGGGGCGAACGCGTTCGTGTACGGGAACGTGAGCGATGCGTCGGCGTGCAACGGGGCGCAGAAGGGGAACGGGGCGGTGGTGGACGTCAAGTCGCTGGCAACGTGCCAGTCGAGCCAGGCGGCCTTCGACGGCGTGTTCGACCTCAGTGGGAACGTGAAGGAGTGGGAGGACAGCTGCGAAACGGAGACGGGGGAGAACGATAGCTGTCGAACGCGGGCGGGAGGGTACGCGAGCCCGGCGACGAGGTTGAGGTGTGACGATCAGGGAGTGGCGTACCGCAGCGAACGCGCGGACGACCTTGGATTCCGGTGTTGCTCGCTGTAGCGAAGGATGCGTGAGTCTGGGTGTGCAAGGCGCGACGGGGCGGAGAGAACCATGAGCAGCCGGGTTGGACTGTCCTGTGTTCTGGCCATCTGTACTGTGGCGACGATTGCGCTTGCGGACAGCAAGACGTACGTGCCTCCACCTGCGCAGGGGGATGTCTACACCGTGGTGCGGTTCAAGATGGGGGGCTTCGGCACGACCCAGGACACCTCAGTCACGGCGAAGTGGGGGGACTGGACGAAGAGCGGGAAGATCGCGACGGTGAAGGTGCCTCCGACGTGCGGAGTGAACCCGAACAGCGGGTTTGTGCTCAAGCTGCGGCACCGGTATCCGGACAAGACGCCGCTGACGGTGACGACGGACGGGACAATCTCGAGGGGGCCGGTGCAAGGGAATGCCCCCGCGGAGTGGAACAATCAGTGCTACAGGAGAGTGAGCTGGTGAGCGGGACAGTGAGTGTCCTGGGAGGGCGCTCTGTTCCGGCAGCGGGAT
>JAKLDZ010000621.1 GCA_022703255.1 Myxococcota bacterium
GGTCCACCAGGAAGGTCTCGAAGTCGCGACCCCGAAGCTCCGCCTCCGTGTAGCCGCAAATGTCCCGCGCTCGTGCGTTGGAGAAGACCAGCTGCCCGTCGTTGTCGATGACCAGGATGCCGTCGGCCGCCGATTCGAGAAAGGTCTCGTAGCGCTTCAGCAGCCGCAGGCGACGCTCGGCCTTGAACCGCGCGAAGGTCACACGCTCGGTCTTGTCGCGCAGCCGCTTGACCACCCGCGCGTTGCGCAGTGCAATGGCGGTGGCGTTGGCCACCGTGCGAGCGACCGACAGCTCGTGCTCGCCGAAGACCATCTGCTGGCGTGCACGCAGGAAGAGCACCCCGGTCGGCTTGTCCTCGTAGTTGATCGGCACCAGCGCGAGGGAGGCCACCGCCCGCGCATGCAGGTTCTCGCGCACCACCTCGAGCAGCGGGTGCGTCTCGGTGTTCTCGATGACGAGCGTCTCCCCCGAGCCCATCACCTGCCGGATCTCGGGGTACTTGTCCAAGTCGATCTGCAGATCCTGGAGCTGGTGGTCGTCGCTGGTGGCGGCCACGTGGCCGACGTTGCTGCCTTCCTGGGCGACGACGATGGAGCAGCGGTCGACATGGGCGACCTCGGCGATGCGCTGCACGACGGTGAAGAGGATTTCGCGCAGGTCGAGGCTGGAGGCGAGGGCCTGGGTGAGCTCCAGCACGATCCGGGCGTCGGTCTCCTTGCGAGCGATTTCGTCGATGTAGCCGCGAAGACGGAGCTGGCCCCGGATGCGTGCGATGAGCTCGACCGGGCGGAACGGCTTGCGCACGAAGTCGTCGGCCCCGGACTCGAACACCCGCGCGATATCCTCATCGGCCTCGAGCGCCGTCAGGATGACCACGGGCAGCTCTCGCCATCCGGGCGTGGACCGGACGAGCTGCAGGACGGCGAGACCGTCCGGGGGGGGCATGACGAGGTCGAGCAGGATGAGGGAAGGCCGGGTCGTCTTGAGGTAGGCGATGGCCTCGTCGCCGCCGGTGACCGCGTGGGCGCGCAGGTCGGCGTCGGCGAGCGCGCGCATCAGCACGTGGCGGCTGACGGCATCGTCATCGACGACGAGGACCGGCGCGGTATCGAGGGGCGGCACCCCACCAGCGTACCCGACCCGGCCGGGACATCAAAGAATGAGGGGAGGCTTGCGATTTTCCTCGGCAGACGGCATCGTTGGACGGAATCAAGCGTGCCGCTGGAAGGTTGACTCGACGATTACCATGACTGCGCGGAGCCTCCCACTCATCGTGCTTCTGACCGCAGCCGCGCCGTTGGCCGGCTGCACTACCCACTACATCCCGAACACCGATGTGGAGGACACCTCGCTCAACCGCGAAGTGGTGGTCTTCTGCGAGAAGTACCGCAAGGCCGTGGAGCACCGCGATGCTCCCCTGCTGTTGTCGATGGTGTCGCCTCGCTACTACGAGGACGGCGGCAACGCCGACGCTTCGGACGACCTGGACTACCAGGGAGTGCGCGAGTACCTGACCAGCCAGTTCAAGCTCGCCAAGGCGATTCGCTACGAGATCCGCTACCGACGCGTGGTCCACCAGAAGGAGACCGAGCGCTTCCTGGTCGATTACACCTACTCGGCCAGCTACAAGGTGCCCGGGTTGGAGGAGGCCGACGAGTGGCGACGCACGGTGTCGGACAACCGGCTGGAGCTGGTGAACTGCGCGGACCTGGAGCCGGAGCTGGCGAAGCAGCACCAGTGCGACAGCAAGGGGTTCCGGATCGTGGGCGGGATGTAGAGAGGCGCAGGACGGCTGACGGATCGATCGCGTGATCGCTCCACGTGCCTCGGCTCGTGGGCGCTCCCGTCGATCCGGCTCGGGTTGTGCGGGGGAGCGTCAGTAGCAGGACAGGGCGGGCGGGGTCGAGGTGCCGAAGTTCGACTGGGCAACGAACTTCTGCACGATGATGACGTAGTCCGAGACGGTGGCCGTGGGGTCCTGCCCGTAGATGCGGATCATGCGGTACTTGCCGTCGAACTTGACCTCGTACTGACCGTAAAGCTTGGTCGAGGTCGACACGAGCATGCGGTTGCAGGCGCCGATGCCGTTGTCGCTGTCGCACTGCCCGCAGAGCCCCGACTGGGTGCAGCTTCCGCACCCGAGCTTGTTGTCGGAGCAGAGCTTGTTGTTGGCGAGGTCCTTGATCTCGGAGGTCAACTGCTCGCACTTCACGTCGGGGTCCATGAGGTTGAGCTTCGCGGACTGCTCGGCGTTGCCCCAGGGGCGAACCTCGGTGCGCAGGTCGCCGTTGCACGCGCCGACCTCGCCCGAGAAGGTCTCCAGCCACGCGTACTGCTCGTTGGAAAGCATGAAGGCCACCGTGTCGATGTCGCCCGGCACGTCGATCGCGCCGAACACCTTGAACGTCGGACACTTCTGCGTCGAGATGACCCACTTCATGTTGGGATCCCAGTCCGTGCCGATCGTCAGGTGCCCAGGCTCCTTGTTGAGCGCCGGCCCTTCGCCCAGCCACAGATCACCGTTGGGCTCCGTCGCCGAGAACGTGCAGTCGGGCGTCACCTTGCAGTCCGCACACCCGTCCGCCGAGTTCATGTTGCCGTCGTCGCACTCCTCGCCCGGCTCTCGCACGAAGTTCCCGCACGTGTTCCGCGGCGGGTCGCTCTCGAGGTACTTCTCGGTGTTGTCCACCGTGTACGG
>JAKLDZ010000622.1 GCA_022703255.1 Myxococcota bacterium
GTCGGAGCGTCTCCGGGGCGTGTCGGAGGCCGCCGGAGGCGCTTCAGGGTGCTTGAGCTTCAGGGCGGGCTGCGATCACTCGTCCGTGGGGTCCGTCGGCTCCGGTTCGCCCGGCTGCCCAGGCGCCTTGCGCTGCGCCAGCCCGAGCGGGATCAGGTGGTCGCGACGCTTCACCACCGTGCGCGCTTTCGACACCCCCATCGACGATGGCGACGACCCATTCTCCCCGCCCACTCTGTCCCTCGTCGCTCTCCAGCTCACCAAGCAGGCATCGCCGCCGTTGTAACCGACGGCTGGACAGCATCGGATGAGACAGAACTTCAAGCCACTCCGTGGGCTCGGCGGAGTACCATGAAGTCGCAATGAACCCTCACAGGAATACGGCTCGCCCGAGGGCGGCACAGGCAACGAGGGTTCCCTCGATACCAGGCAGGAACCCATCGCTGCGTCCTCGTCGTTCCCCCTCTGCCCGTCTGCCCACCCGGTCCAATCCTCCGCGCACCGAGCACCGGATTCCATATCGAGCGCAGAGCCCGCCGCCGGCGGGCTTGCTCGTGCCATCGAACCATGGATGCACTCTGTCCTATCCCAGGAATCAGACGCCGGGTTCCTTGCGCGTGGTCGACGAGGTTTCGTACACGAAGCCTTGAGCAGGGAAGCTCGGCACGGAATCGATCGCGTGGCTGACGTCGCCCGAGGCGGGGATCTTGTGGGCTGCTTGCCAGCGATGCGGGGAAGGCTGGGATGCGGGCACGCCTCACCCACCTCTGGACATTGCGCCGCGGCTGGGTCATGCGTGCGTCCCAGGAGAAGCAAAGATGAGCAACTTTCGTGTCGGCTTTCTTGGCGCAGGCAACATGGCCCGCGCGCTGGTCAAGGCCTTGCTGCAGGGGCAGATGGTCACGCCGGACCAGGTTCTGGTGAGCGACATCAGCGACGAACGACTCGAGACGATCGCCGAGCGATTCGGCGTCAAGACCACGCTCGACAACGCCGAGGTCGTGCGATTCTCGGACATCCTGTTTCTGTCCGTGAAGCCGCAGGTGGTGGACAAGGTGCTGCCGACGATCGCCGAGCATCTCCGACCCGAAACGTTGCTGGTGTCGATCGTGGCGGGGGTGCGGCTCCGTGCGCTGGAGGCGCGGCTCCCGGCCGGCGCGAAGCTCATCCGAACCATGCCGAATACCCCGGCGATGGTGTTGGCGGGTGCGACGGCGCTTTCCCCCGGGGAGCACGTGTCCGAGGAGGAGGTCCGGGTCGTGAAGGACTTCTTCAAGACCCTGGGGCGGGCGGTGGTACTGGACGAGTCCCTGCTGGATGCAGTGACGGGGTTGTCGGGCAGTGGTCCGGCGTACGTGATGTTGATGATCGAGGCTCTCGCCGACGGCGGGGTGAAGGTCGGTCTTCACAGGGAGACAGCGCTGTTGCTCGCGGCGCAGACGGTCTTCGGATCGGCCAAGCTGTTGCTGGAGACTGGGGAGCATCCGGGCAGACTCAAGGACATGGTCACGAGTCCGGGTGGGACTGCCATTGCCGGGCTTCACACGCTCGAGTCTGGAGGGCTTCGCCGCACGTTGATGGATGCGGTGGAGAACGCGACCCGTCGCGCGGCCGAGTTGGGGGCGGAGATGGAGGAGAAGCTCATCCACGGAAACGGCAAGAGGTAGACTTGCGACCCCATGATCAGGTCGCTTGCTTCGGCCTCGCCCTACAAGCGCACCTCCGCCCGCGCCAGCTCGCGCTGACCTGCTCCAGCACCGCCATGACCACCAGAATCGAGCACCGGTCGTGCTTCGTGGACCGAACCCGGATACGCATCAACGAGGCCTTTGTCGCACGCTTGCCTCTCGGGCTCTTCGGTGCTTAGGCACAGGGGTTTCCCTGCTGGAGGATTTCGCATGCGCAAGCACCTGTTCGTGGTCTTCACCGACGATTCCTGCCGCCAGAACCATGCGCTCATGTACGCCCTGGAGTTGCACACCAAGGGCCATCACGTGCGCCTGCTGCTCGAAGGCACCGGCACTCGGGCGCTGTCGGAAATGACGAACCCCGACTCGCGTCTCGGCGCGATGCTCAAGGAGGCGCGCGACCTCGGTGTCCTCGCGGGAGCGTGCGACCGGGCCTCCCACGGCTGCGCGTGCGAGGACCCGTCCCGCAAGGTCGCGGACCTGGCGCGCGATCAGAAGGTCGAGCTGCTCGCGGACCTGAACGGCCACGCCGGGATCGAACGCTTCGTGCGCGACGGCTACGAGATCGTCGTGTTCTGAGCCGCGGGACGCCGCGCGCTACGGATACGACAACGCCTTCGCCCGCTTCCGGGCCTCGGGATGGATCCGGCGCAGCTCCGGAGCAATCGACTGGGGGCTCGGGAAAGAACTCTCTTGAAGTACCCCGCACCGAGGTGCGGGGCATTGGGGGCAACCGGAAGGCTCTGGGGATGTGCCAGAATGCAGTCGTGGTTCGATGGCACGAGCAAGCCCGCCTGCGGCGGGCTCGGGAACCTGGGGTTGTCCGCGGGGCCGGCGTGGGGGGCTTGAGGGAGTATCCTTGGAGGATCTTGGGGGCTCCTTGATGGGGCTTGGGGGAGCATCCCCCTATGAGTACCCCGCACTGAAGTGCGGGGCATTGGGGGCAACCGGAAGGCTCTGGGGATGTGCCAGAATGCAGTCGTGGTTCGATGGCACGAGCAAGC
>JAKLDZ010000623.1 GCA_022703255.1 Myxococcota bacterium
CGCCGCGGGATACCTCGCTCGCGCCGCCGATCGTCGCGTGATCACCACCGGCACCACGAGCGCCTACGTGAAGATCGCCGAAGGCTGCGATCGCAGCTGCGCCTTCTGCACGATCCCGCTGCTGCGCGGAAAGCACCGCTCGCGCACCCTCGACGACGTCGTCGCCGAGGTCACCCAGCTCGCTGCGCTCGGCGTCGCGGAGCTCAACCTGATCTCGCAGGACACTCTCGTGTGGGGTCGCGATCTCGACGGTCCCCAACGCAGCTCGCTCGCAGCGCTGGTGGAGCGGGTCGCCGACGTCCCCGGGATCCGCTGGGTCCGCGTGCTCTACCTCTACCCCGATGAGCTCGATGACGCCCTGCTCGAGCTGCTCGCGCATCACCCCAGGGTGCTCCCCTACGTCGACATGCCCATGCAGCATGCCTCCGACCCGGTGCTGCGACGCATGCGCCGCGGCCACACCCAGGCGCGCTTGCGCAAGACCGTCGAACGCCTCCGCAAACGCATCCCCAACCTCACCCTGCGCACCGCCTTCATCGTCGGCTTCCCAGGGGAAACCGAACGCGACTTCGAACAGCTCACAGAGTTCGTGCGATGGGCGCGCTTCGACCGCCTCGGCGTGTTCCGCTTCTCCGACGAGGAAGACGCGCTCAGCCACCCGCTGCCCGACAAGGTGCCCCCAAAGACCTCCTACGCCCGCGCCCGCAAGCTGATGGCTCTTCAACGCCCCATCGCCCGCTCCGCCAACAAACGCCTCGTCGGCTCTCGCGTCGAGGTGATCGTCGAAGGCCCCAGCGAGGAGCACGAGTGGGTCATGGTCGGACGTCATGCAGGCCAGGCCCCCGACATCGACGGAAGAGTCTGGTTCGACGAGAGCGACGTGCAGCCCGGTGAGATATGGAGCGCCGACGTGGTGCGTGCGACCGACTACGATCTCGTCGTGCGAACCGTCGGCGACCGTCCTCTCTTCGCGCCGCCCAAGCCGCGCAAGGGACGGTCCCTGCCCGTGATCGGCGGCAGGTGAGGCCGCGCACGACGGCGACTCAGTCCTGGGAGCGATCGCCTTCCGGACGTGCCCTGGTCAGGTCGAGCTTCACGGTGAAGTCGCCTTCGGCCTTGAGCCCTCGACCGTCGACGATGAGGAAGTAGGTGCCCGGCTCGATGTAGCGGTGCATGGTGACGCGCTGGCCAGGGTGATAGCCGATGGTGCACGCGATCTCGCTCGTCGGATCGGCACAGGCTTTTCGCAAGGACAGCGCACCCATGAACCCCGCCGTCGTGAGCTGCGCGATCAGCTCGGTCTTCTGCTGCACGCTGAAACGGAAGACCCGATCCGCGGAATCCTGTGTGTCGAGGGCGCCGGTGCACGACGACCCGAAACGATTCACGCCGCCTTTCGTCGTCCCCGACACCTCACCCGCGATCGGCATCGCCGCCTTGCACGCTGCCTCCGCACCCGTCAGGTCCTCCACGCGCCAGCTCAACCGCGCGCGCCCCGGCAAGGAGTCGCTCGCGCCGTCGACCACGAGGAACCACGTTCCGGGCGTGAGCACACCGCGGATCTGCGACCCGCAGCCGATCTCCGACGCGCGGTCCCCGCAGGTCTTCTGCAGCGCCAGCACACGGCGATTGCCTTCGCTCGCGATGGCCGCAGAAACGTAGGATCGTCGCCCCAGATCGAGGCGATACACGACGTCCGGGGTGCCGGGGCCGCCGCACGACGCGGTCAGATCGTCGCGCGCAGCGAAGGTGTCCGGCTCCAGCGTCCCCGCGATGGCGCCCAGAGCCTCGGCATCCCCGCACGTGTCGCCGCGCACCGCCATTCCCCCCTCCGGCGCTGTCTCCGCCGACAACAGGTACCGGAACGCGTTCTGCTCCTGCGGCGAGTCCGCAAACACCCAGTACGTCCCCGCGTCGAGCACCGAAACCAGCTCCGATCGCCCCGGGGACTGTCCGTCGTCGCAGCCCAACTCCTCCGCATCCTCCCCGCACGAGCTCTTCACGTACACCACGGGCTGAGCACCACGCGCCTCCGCGGTGAACCTCACCCGGGAACGAATCGGAAGCTCGAAACGATGCGCCATCTCCGGCCCGTGCGCCCCGCGACCGCAGCTCGCCTGGTAGCGATCGCTCTTGCCCGCGAGATCCCCGGAGAAGACCCCCGACGACGTGAGCAGCGGAGCCTGCTCGCAGGCATCCAGCGACGCCGATGCCGCCGCCTGCACCGTCGTCGCCAGCCGGAATCGCCCCTCCTCGTTCCGAAGCCCGTCCACGAACACGTAGTACGTGCCCGGTTCGAACGTCTCGTCCACCTTCGACCTGCGCGGATTGCCCGAGTCGTCGTTGCACGCGACCTCCGCATCCCGATCCCCGCAGTCCCCCTTGCGCACGAACAAGACCGCGTCGAACTGCGCGTCGAGATCGAGCACGATCCGCTGACGCATCGGCACTTCCATCCGGTACACCAGCTCGCGCGCGTTGCTGCTGCCGCACCCCGTGGACTCCTCCAACGATCGGCCGTCGTCGGTGTCCCCTACGTAGCTCTGCCCCGGCACCAACACGATCGGCGACTCGCACGTCCCGGCCCCGGTCTGCCCCTGCGCCTGCCCCAGACCGCCGTCGGCTGTCGGTGGCGCCTGCCCCCCCGCCCAGGTCGATACCAGAAACGCCCCCTGCCCCCCCCCCGCC
>JAKLDZ010000624.1 GCA_022703255.1 Myxococcota bacterium
GGTCCCCGCTCTCCTCGTGCTCGCCGCGGCTTGCAGCTCCGGTGGACACCCCACCAGCTTCGAGACCACGAGCGTGATGCACGAAGGCATCCAGGGAGGCTACGCCGACTCCACGGACACCGGCGTCGTGATGATCTACATCGACACCGGCGGCGGAATGGTGGGGAGCTGCACCGGCTCGCTCATCGCCCCGAACGTCGTGCTCACGGCGCGCCACTGCGTCGCCTCGACCCCCGAAACCAGCGTCAACTGCACCTCGACGCAGTTCGGCGCGGTCTATCCCGCGAGCAGCTTCTACGTGTTCAACGACCAGACGGTCACGCAGCAGTCGTTTGCGTACTCGGTCTCGCAGGTTCGCGTGCCCCCGAACACGAGCCTGATGTGCGGCAACGACGTCGCGATGCTGGTGCTCTCCCAGAAGGTGAACCCGTCGAAGGCGAAGTTCCTCGAGCCGCGGTTGTCGCAGACGACGTACAGCGCGGAGGTGTACTCGGCGGTGGGGTACGGCAAGACCTGTCCGTCGTGCAACGACGGAGGCGAAGCGAGAAACCGGCGCGACAACCTCCAGGTGACGTGTGTGGGATCGAGCTGCGGGTGGGGTTCGCAGTACCTGACGGACAAGGAGTGGGCGGGTGACGACGGCGTCTGCGGCGGAGATTCCGGCGGTCCGGCGCTCGACTCGCAGGGGAGGATCATCGGCATCGCCTCGCGCGGCGGCGAAGCTGGCGGAGATTGTGTGCAGTCGATGTACGAGCGGGTCAACTCGTGGAAGGACTTCATCACGACGGTGACGATCGAGGCAGCGAATGCCGGTGGATACACGCCGCCGACGTGGACGGGCAACACGGGGACGGGGGGGTCGGGGGGCGCAGCGCAGACCTGCGATGCGTGCACGAGCCAGGTGATTGTCCCCGGGGAAGCCTGCGAGACCGCGTGGGCTGGATGCATCAACGACACCGACTGCGTCGCGTTCCTCGAGTGCCTGAACGGTTGCTCCGACGCGACCTGCCAGAACAAGTGCGTGTCGGATCACGCGACCGGAGTGGGGCTGTACGGGAAGGTCATCGACTGCATGTGCACCCCGGCGGCCTGCGAGACGTCGTGCGTGGACATGTGCTCGGGCCCGGCCTGCGGGTTCTCGATCAGCAACGCCGCCTGCAACACCTGCTTCGAGGCGCAGTGCTGCGACAAGGGCAAGAAGTGCTCGGACAACACCGCCTGCGTCGCCCTCGTGCAGTGCCTCAACGCCTGCAACGACAATGACCAGACCTGCTACGACGCTTGTGGCACGAACAACTCCGGGGGCGTCGCCGACTACAACGCCATGATCAACTGCATGTCGGGGCCGTGCGCTCCGTCGTGTGGTGGCGGCTCCGCAGGTTCGGGCGGCTCCGGGGGTGCCGCGGGCGCAGCAGGCTCGTCGCAGGGAGGCGCTGCGGGCGCCGCGCAAGGCGGTGCAGCGGGCAGCCAGGCCGGTGGCGCCGCGGGCAGCAGCGCGGGCGGCAATCCGCAGGGTGGCTCGGCCGGCGAGGGCGAAGCCGGGGAGACCGGGGAAGGCGGCGACGGCGGTGAGGACCCCGGCACCGATCCGCCCACCGAAACCTCCTCCGGCTCCGACTCCGGATGCACGGCGTCGAGCCAGGATGCCGGCTCCCCGGCCGCTTGGACCGCCCTGCTCGCGGGCCTCGCCCTCCTCTCGTCCCGCCGCCGTCGCTCCTAGTCCCCGTTCCTGCTCACCCTCCCCTGCTGTATGCTCCGCCGTCATGGCTGACTTCGCCTACGCGGTGCACACCGACGCCTGCACCTATCTGCTCGACGACACCGGCGTGTGCTTGTGGGTCCTGTCTCCCGCACCGACCACGGCCAACGCGGTCAAGGCCTGCGTCGGCGCCCAGTTCGTCGCCTGCATCGACACGCGCGTCGAGGGCGGCCTCGTCGGCGAGATCGTCGAAGGCGCCGCGGCGCTCTTCGTCGCCATCTCCAAGACCACCGGACGCCCTGCGCTGCTCCGCACCGGCCCGATTCGACGCGTCCAGGAGCGCCACCCCTCGCAGGTCCAAGCCCTCGTCGATCTCCCCTTCGAGGACATCGACCAGCACTTCGGCGATGACGACTCGCAGCGCACGACCGTGGTGAGCGAGCCCCCCGCTGCGATCGCGGCCCCGCTCGATCAGGAGCGTCCCACGGACAAGATGCCGCGCGACCTCGCGCAGGACGGCTTGACTCCGCAAGCCGAGCGGGTGATCGGCGATGGGATCACGGCGGAGGCACCGACACGTGATGTCGCACCCCAGGGCGATCCGCCGCATCCTCCTGCCCCGATCCGCGCCGCGAAGCCGCCCCCCTTGCCGATGCCCCAGGGAGCCACGCCTCTGCCCGCACCCGTCGCACCGCCGCCAATGCCTCCGCCTCTTCCCTTGTCCAAGGTGCCGACCATCCCTCCCATGCCGTCGCCCAGGCTCGGACCGCCCCCGCTGCCGGGCGCGAAGCCCGGTGCGGTGCCGCCGATCCCTGCCGCAAAGTCGCCGACGGTTCCCCCGCTGCCCACGAGCGTCGAGCGGCCCGGTGCCGGCTCGCTGACCCCCTCCGACGAAAAGAGCGTTGCGACGCACGTGACTTCCCCTCGCGAAGAGGAGGAGATCGCGACGCACGTGACTTCCCCTCGCGAAGAGGAGGAGAT
>JAKLDZ010000625.1 GCA_022703255.1 Myxococcota bacterium
CAGGTGGTTGCGCCAGCTACACGCCACGCGATCGGGTCAGGGGATCGCTCAGGTATGGAATGCGAACGCCCACCGGGTTGGGGCGGGCGTTGTCGTCAGTGTGCTCTACCGACCGAGCTAAGCTGGACGGAGAGAACAGACCACACCCGAGGTGGACGCGTCAAGAAGCACTCACGGCACACGCGACACGCACGACGGCGGCCGCCGTTCTCCTGCGGACCACGGGGGAGGACAAAGCCGGACGAGGGTTTGGGTGGCAACACAGCCGGTTGATGTATAGTCGCTGCGTGAGCCGTTCATCGCACGCAGTGAAAGAGGGGCTGCCCTCAGCCCGCTATCTTCGCGCACCGCGGGCGTTGTCCTTTCCCGATGAGGCCGAGGTGCCCGAGACCAAACGCCACCTGAAGCTTCGCACTCTGCTGTTCCGGATCCTGGAGCTCAGCCACGCAGATCGCGCGTGGATCGGATCCGATCAGTTCGTCTACTACGACGCTTCGGACCCTTCGCGCTGTCTGGCGCCGGACCTGTTTCTACGGATGGGCGGACCGGACGAGTCCTTCGGCTCCTGGAAGGTGTGGGAGCGAGGCACTCCGGAGTTGGCCGTGGAGATCGTGAGCGACAGCGACGCACCGCAGCTCGCGTGGGAGCAGAAGCTGTCCCGCTATCATGCGGTGGGCGTGCACGAGGTGGTTCGTTTCGATCCCGACGGGCCGAAGGGCAGCCGGCTGCGGGTCTGGGACCGCGTGGACAACGATCTTGTGGAGCGGATGGTCGAGAACGACCGCGCGCGCTGCCAGACGCTCGGGCTCTGGTGGACGGCATGCGCAGCCGCAGGCGAGCAGGTCGCCTTGAGGTTGGCCTCCGATCCCGAGGGCAACGACTTGCTGCCGACCCCGGAAGAGGCCGAGGCGAAGGCTCGCGAAGCCGAGGCCAAGGCTCGCGAAGCCGAGGTCAAGGCTCGCGAAGCTGAGACGCGCTTGAGGCAGGGGGCCGAGCAGCGCGTGGCAGAGCTCGAGGCCGAGCTCCGCAAGCTCAAGCAGGGCGGTTGACAGGGCGACTTTCGCCCGGCGCTGAGCTCCGTCCACCGCGCTGACCGCGCAGCCTTCGACGGTCTCGTGGACCCACTTCCCCTTCGCGCCGTGTGAGGCATCACCCGATGCGTCGGCTCCCGCATCATTCTGCACCACGCCCGCATCGTCCGTCGCATCCGATCTCGGCCTACGTCAGAAGAGTCGGCTTGCCCCAACCGCGCCCGTTCCCCATACTCGGGGGATGGCGGATCCCGCTCGCAAGGCAGCGACCTATCAGGATGTGCTCGCCGCCCCGGAACACACGATCGCCCAGGTGATCGACGGCGAGCTGATACTGCAGCCTCGTCCTGCGTTCGTCCATTCCGCGGCTGCAACGGGACTCACCGCGGAGCTGGACCCACCGTTCAGGCGCGGTCGGGGAGGTCCAGGCGGCTGGGTGATCCTTTTCGAGCCCGAGCTCCATCTCGGCGACGACATCCTCGTCCCGGATCTGGCGGGCTGGCGCCGCGAGCGCATGCCCGAGTTGCCCGAGGTGGCCTTTGGGACGCTTGCTCCCGACTGGGTCTGCGAGGTGACCTCGCCATCGACTGCGAGTGTGGATCGCGTGAAGAAGAGCCGCATCTACGCTCGCAACGAGGTGCGCCACGTATGGATCGTGGATCCGGGCACGCGCGTGTTCGAGGTCTGGCGTCTCGACGGTGAGACGTACCGCCTGGTGCTGGCTGCCGCCGATGGCGACAAGGTTCGCGCCGAGCCGTTCGACGCGATCGATCTCGATCTTTCGGTGTTGTGGGCAAGGTAGGCATCTGGCACGAAGCCTGGATGCGCGTCTCCCTGCTCTTCGCCATCCCTGCACTCTGCATCGCGTGCAACACCTCCCAGTCCCCGCGCCCCGTGGCCAGTGCTCCGCCTCCGGGCTCGGTGTCTCTCGTCCCTCCCAGCAACAACGCGATCGCCCTCCCTGCTCCCAAGCTCGACGGGACCATGTCGGTGGAGAGAGCGCTGCACGATCGACGCTCCCTTCGCGCGCCCTCTGCGGATGCGCTGACGCTCGAGCAGGTCGGCCAGCTCTGCTGGGCAGCGCAGGGCGTGACCGACGGCAAGGGTCACCGCACGGCGTCGTCTGCGCGCGCGATCTGCCCGCTCGCTGGCGGCCAGTCCGCTTCCGCGCAGTAGACGGCTGCGGCTGGGGGATCGAGGCGGACCAATCGCTGCTCGTCCTCGCTTCCGAAGGCGAAGTACTCGTAGTCGGACTCGTACAGGTAGAACGTGCCGCACTGCGGGCAACGCTGCAGTTGCCGAGCCCGCTCGCTCCCCGGTTTGAAGTCGAAGACCAGCTCCAGAAGCCGAGCCGCTTCCGGCAGCGACGTGTCCGGGTAGTTGCTGCCATACTTCTGCGAGGCCGTCTCCACTTCCCGCAATCCCGAACAGATTGGGCATGACACGCAATCCGGCTCGTCGGCCGGGACCCGCTGCCCATGCATGGCCTGGATCAGCGCCAGGCTCCCCAGATCCTGGCCGTTGCGCAGCAGATGGATCTCGTACTCGGTGTGCTCTTGCCAGGTCCCGGAGCCGGGATGCTTCGCCAACTCGAGTCTGGTCGCCCGCAGGGAGTCCGCCCAG
>JAKLDZ010000626.1 GCA_022703255.1 Myxococcota bacterium
CTTCCTGGTGCCTCCGGTGGAGGAACCGGAGGATGCAGCGGTGGATGCTTCGACCGACGGCGAGACGGACGGAGGCGAATCGGAGGCCGGGGAAGAAGCCGGCGGCGACTGATCGGTCCCCCGAGGACAGGATCCGGGGTTCCCAGCAGGCCGCTGCGGGTGCTTCAATGACCCCGAGACTCCCCGGGCGGGGAGACCGGAGGGACATCGCGTGCTTCGATCCATGGTCTGCTTGCTGGCTGTTTCGGTCCTCGGATGCGGAGGGGGGCAGGAGAAGGGGCCCGATTCGCCGAAGAAGGCTGATGCCCAGGAGCGGATCCTGACGGTGGGGGCGGCGTGGCAGGAGGCCACGCAGACGGAGGGGTACCCGAATCAGCCTGAAATCGCCTATCTGCGCGCGACGGACCGCATGACCATGCGCTTCAGGCAGGGGTCTCGCGAAGCGCTGGTGGAGCTGGAGGGCGACGAGTTGATACGGACGCCGCAGGGGCGTGAGTATCACTGCAAGGTCGACGGAGCGGTCCGCGGGACAGCGAAGTTCGCGTGGCGGCTCGAGGAGGCGACGGTCGCGGTGCACGTCCCGGCTGCCATGCTGCGACGGGCTTGCCGGGAGCCGGGCTACCCGACTGCGGCGAAGCGATTCGCTGCGCTCGACGCCACCTATGTCCTGCGCGGAGATCGCCTGGTGGCGATCGATCCTCCGACGTTTCGAAGCGCGCTGCTGCCGTCGGATTGACCGGCGGTTGACAGCGCGCGGTCGCAGGCCGAGAGAATGGCTTGGGGGGCCGCCTACCCGAGGCCCCGCGAAGCACATGAGTCCACGACAGGTTCCGCCCGGCACCCTCTCCGCCGCGCTTCCGCGTCCGGGCAAAGCCCTTGGCGCGGTCATGGTGGGCTTGCTCGCCATCTGGATCATGTTCGCCGTGTCGATCAACTGGGGAGGCGGCGGAGACTGGCTCTTCAAGGCCCTCGCGGGCAGCACCGACGGCGTCCTGCACGGACAGGTGTGGAGGCTGTTCACTGCGCCATTCCTGCACCTTCCACAGGGCGATGCGGCGCTGGGCCACATGCTCGTCACGCTGCTGGGCCTCTTCTTCCTCGCTCCCTCCCTCGAGAAGAAGTGGGGAGGCAAACGGCTGCTCGCGTTCCTGTACGGCGCTGCCCTGTGTGGCTTCCTCTTCCAGATCCTCGTGGAAACCCTCCTGCCGGCGTCCATGAGCGCGCGTTTCGGACAGCCCCTGTGGTTCGGCGCGGTCGGCGCCGTCGAAGCCGTCGCCATCGCCTGGGCCTTGTCCTTCCGCGGCCAGAGCGTCGCCCTCATGTTCGTGCTCCCGGTCTCCTCCCGCGTGCTCGTGCTCTTCGTGGTGGGCCTGTCCGTCGCTCGCCTCCTCGTCGGCGGAGCTGCCCCCGAGGGCCTCTTCTCCCCCTTCGGCGCCATGCTCTTCGGCTGGCTCGTCGGCGGGGACCCCTCCCCCCTGCGTCGCTGGATGCTCCGCCGCAAGCTCGCATCCCTCACCGCCCAGAAGAAAAAGCTCCAGTCTCCCCACCGAATCCCCCCTCACCTCCGCGTCATCGAGGGGAGCCGAGGCTCCAAGGAATCCCCCGATCAGCCCGTGGACAAGCGTTGGCTGAACTAGCCCCGCGCACGGTCACAGCAGCGGAGAGACCAGCCGCGCGGCGCCCTCTGCAACCCGCGATCGCAACGGCCTCGCGCGCCACTCGGTGAGCAGGATCTCCCGGCTCTGTCGCAAGTCCGCCAGGAAGCTCTCCTCGAGCGCCCGCGACGTCGCCTCGTCCTTGACCAGCGCGTGGACCTCGAAGTTCAGCCGGAAGCTCCGAAGATCCATGTTCGCGCTCCCCACCAACGCGATACGCCCGTCCACCACCATGGTCTTGGCGTGGATCATCCCTGGAACGTACTCGTGGATGTGCACCCCCGATTCGATCAGATCGTCGTAGAAGCTCCTGCCGGCGTGGAAGGTGACGGCGTGGTTGCTGCGCGAAGGGAGCGTGATGCGGACCTCGACCCCTTGGAGCGCGGCCATCTGCAGCGCCACGAGGATCGACCGGTCCGGGACGAAGTAGCCCGTGTTCATGTACAGGCGCTCGCGAGCGCCCGCGATCGCCCCGAAGAACACGCGGTGGATCGCTTCGCTGTCGGTGTCCGGCCCGCTCGTGAGCATGGCCACGACCGCGTCTCCCGGCAGGTCCTGCCACGGCGGGAAAAACATCGGGTCACGAACGATCTCCTTGGAGGAAAAGTACCAGTCACGCAGGAAGACGCTCTGCAGCTCCGACACCGTCGGGCCCTGAATCCGCATGTGCGTGTCGCGCCACGCCCCCACCTCCGGCATCTGCCCCAGGTATTCGTCCCCTACGTTGATCCCTCCGGTGAACCCGATCCTGCCGTCCACCACCACGATCTTCCGGTGATTGCGCAGGCTCACCGGTTGCACGAGCATCGAGGACAACGGGAAGAAGAACGTCACCTTCACCCCCGCCGAGCGCAGGTCCCGAATCCAACCACTGGGCATCCATAGACATCCCCAGCCGTCGCACAGAAGCCGTACCTGCACCCCCCGCCGCGCTGCCCCCATCAGCTTCCCCACGAACCACTCCCCGGTCTCGTC
>JAKLDZ010000627.1 GCA_022703255.1 Myxococcota bacterium
ACAACATCCGTGTGCGCAAGGCGGTGCTGGAGTGCAATCGCCGCCAGCGCCGCTCCGACGCCATCGAGGAAGCCCAAGCCATCTGACGAGGCTGCGACGGCACGCGGTTCGGGGGCGCATCGATCGCCAACGCCAATCCCGGCTCAGCGAAGGCGGCCTGGTAATCGATCAGGGCGGCGGCGCCGTCACCGCATCAGGTCACTGTCGCCGAACACCAGCAGGGCAAGCTCGAGGCGAGAGCTGACACGGAGCGTGCGGAACAGATTCTTCAGGTGGGTCCGCACCGTGTCGACACGGATCCCAAGTTCGAGCGCGACGCCATCCGTCGTGAGCCCCCGCGCCACCAGCAGCGCGACCTCCGCCTCACGATGCGTCAGGCCGCGGGCCTGGAGCCCTCGGACCTGCATGCTCGTCGAGCGGCCACGCACCATCACCAACTGTCCTTCCCGGCCCAGGGACAATGTCCTGAGCGACAATCCGCCGTGGGGCACCGTCGAGTGCCCGCCCGCGGTCGCAGCCTCGCGCGCCACGGCTCGCCATTCCTCGAGCTGCGGGCTGGTCTCGACGGGAATCCTCACCCCGGCGAGGGAGAACGCTCGGATGCCCAATTCCTCCCGGGCTGCGTCGCTCATCCACACGAGGTTCCCCCCTCCGTCGAAGACCACGCACGGAGCGCTCACCTCGGCCTCGAGCATCCGGAGTGTTCCCGGGAGACACGAGAGGTTGTGCCCGTGAATGCGGACGTACGTTGAGCCGAGCAACAGGCGCACCGACTCGATGACCGCCATTTCCTCCGGGAGGAACGTGTCTCGAGCCTTCTTCCGGGTCGCGCAGATGAAGCCGATCGGGTTGTCGTTCGGCCCCATCAGGGCCAGGACCTGGCGCGCGACCCGGAACGGCACCCAGAACTCGTGGAACACCTCGGTCTTCCACACGTGCTGCTCGCCGAGCCGTTCGGTGATGTCATAGGTGCGCGGACCGTCGCCCGCGCACAGCCAGGGATTCCCCAGGTCGCGCTCGGACATGGAGAAGACCTCCATGGCTCTACGCAAGAGCATCGGACCGTCGAAGTCCTCGTGGAAGTTCACGGCGTCGCGCTCAGGATTCGCCCCCGCCATCAGGGGGAATACGTTGCAGCTCGTCCCCGGCAAGGACGTGCGAAGCGTGTCTGCGGCCACCTCGCTCGCATCGCGCAACGTCTTCGCGAAGCGAAAACGTGAGGCGCACTCCCTCTCATCGAACATCGGACAACCTCCTCCTCCTCGCGTCCCCGGGCCGCCCAAGACGACGGATCCCACGCTATTCCTTCCCGGTTTGCGCAGCAAGTTGTCGAGAAGCCATTCCCTCGAGCAACGGGCCAGACCGAGCTGCGAGCGGGCCTGTGCGTCAAGGTTGACGCTCGCCGGGTGGGGCAGTGAGCCTCGCCACGACACTACCGCCGTGTCGTGACGGGACACGGCGTGGCTTAGCGGAAGAGTTGTCCATACCCCGCGCAGGGTATGCCGCGGCGACCCGCTCTTCGGTCAACCTCGAACGGGGTCCGACCTCGGACCTCGAGCCCCCAAGGAGGCCTCTCGCCATGACGCACAAGCCCCGCACCCTCGCGCTTGCCGTCGCAGTTGTCTCGATCGCAGCCGGCTGTGGCAAGGACAACGCGATCCAGTCGAACACGAATGCCGTTTGCGCTCGCGGGGAGACGACCTGCCGCGGCGATGAGCTCCTCGTGTGCAATGCGAGCCTGACCGGGTTCGATTCTCTAGGCAACTGCACCCCCGGAACTTGCGTGCAGGGCAAGAGCACATGTCCCGGAGTCGATGCCGGAACGGCGGGAAGCGCCGGGGCGGACGATGACGCGAGTGCGGGCTCAGGTGGAACGGGAGAGGGGGGCTCTGGCGGTTCGGGAGGAGTCGGGGGAGGCGGCTCGAGTGGCGAAGGGGGCAATGGAGGCGCCGCCGGAACGGCGGGATCAGCCGGTGAAGGGGGCAGCGGCGGCGTGGACGCAGGTGCGGGGGGGACCAGCACCGGAGGCAAGGGAGGAGCGGCGGGAACGGGCGGAGTTGGGGGGACGGGTGGAATCGCAGGGGCCGGCGGGACAGGCGGTGTTGGCGGGGCAAGCGGCGGCGCTGGGAGCGGAGGGACCGGCGGCACCAGCGGATGCCCGAACAACTGCAACGACAACAGGGCCTGTACCGACGACGTCTGCACGGCCGGCGTGTGCAGCAACCCTTTGAAGGGCGACTGGTGCCTCATCGACAATGCGTGCGTGGCAAAGGATGCCTCGCAATCGGGGAACGCGTGCATGACGTGCCAGCCCTCGGCGAGCACGTCGGAGTACACCGCTGTGCCCGACGCAGCCGCCAAGCCGTGCGGGAGCCTGCAGGTGTGCAAGGCGGGCGCGTGCGTGTCGGACTGCGAAGATGCGGACGCGGACGGCTACGGAACGGGCGCGACCTGTCTCGGTCTCGACTGCAACGACGGCGACTACAACAACTGGTTCGCCTGCGCGACGTGCATCGACGGCGATGGTGACGGGTATTCGCAGCTGTGCGATCAGTACGTGGTCAACGGGGTGAAGGGACCGGATTGCGACGACGAGGCGCCGTATTGCCAGTCA
>JAKLDZ010000628.1 GCA_022703255.1 Myxococcota bacterium
GGAACGCGTCCTTGCGCTGCTGGGGCACGAAGCCGCCGACGCGCACCTGACCGCTGGTGGGGTGCAGCAGGCCCGAGAGCACCTTGAGGGTGGTCGTCTTGCCGGCGCCGTTGGGACCGAGGAACCCGACGCGCTCTCCCTCGCGCACCTCGAAGCTGATGCCGTCGACCGCGGCGACGGTTTTGTACTCGCGGTGCAGCAGCGAGCGGAAGGCCGCGGCGACACCGGGCGGACGCTTGTGTACGCGGTAGTGCTTGTGCAGATCCTCGACCGAGATCATCGGCTGTCATCTAGGACGCGGAGCGGTCGTGCCGCAATGGCGGCGCGGCTTGACCGGGCCGGCGCATGGGATAGGCTCGCCGCGCGTTGCCGACGACGCGGGGCGATGCAGAGGTCCGCGGCAGGAGCGTGCTGGTCCGGAGCCGGTCAATGAAGTCGAGCCATCGCGTGCAGCGTTCGTCCTGGATCGCCCTCGCCGCCCTCGCTGCGGCGTGCACCTCATGCTCGCGCTCCACCCCGGCCGGCCAGGACGCTTCCCCACTGGCGAGCGCGACCGCCGCGGTGTCGTCCTCCCCCGCGAAGTGCGTGGCGTTCGATGCGCTCGCGTCCGTCTCGTGTCGCAACGGAAAGCGGGAGGTCGATCGGATCCCGGAAGACGCGCAGCAGGCCTTCGTGTTGTCGCACTGCCCGCTCGACGATTGCGGCTCGGGAGGGTGCACGTACGACGTGTACGAGGCGGAGGGGGCGTGCCTGCGGGGAGTGGGGAGCGTCCACGGGGCGTCGTTCGACGTAGCGGCACCCGGGGCCGGGGCTCCGCCCGCTCTGCGCACCTGGGGACGCAGCGGCACCACGCACGTGGTGACCGAGTACGAGCTCGCGGACGGCAAGCTGGTGAAGAGGCGGCAGTTCGTGTGCGACTACGGTTCCGGAAAGCCGATGCCCGAAGAGTGCCCGAAGATGTGAGTGGCGCTATGCTTGCGTCCGCATGTCGAGGCTCTCCCTGCTCGTGGATCTCGCGACGCTGCTGGCGCGCGAGGTGGATCTCGACGCCATGCTGTCGATGGCGTGCGACCGTGTGGCCGAAGCACTCGACGCAGAGCGCGCGACGATCTGGTTGATCGACGCCGAGCGAGGCGATCTCGTCACCCGCTTGGCCGTGCTCCCCGAGGTGCCGTCGCTGCGCCTGCCCCTGGGCAAGGGAGTCGCGGGACACGTGGCGCGCAGCGGAGAGACGCTGCGCCTGTCCGACGTGTCGCGGGATGCGCGCTTCGATCCGTCGGCCGATCGGGAGACCGGGTACACCACGCGGTCGATGATCGCGGTGCCGATTCGGGAGGATGCGCGCTCGCCGATCCGCGGGGTGCTGCAACTGCTCAACAAGCGGCAAGGGAGCTTCGCCGAGGATGACGAGCGGTATCTCGCGGCGTTGGCATCGCAGCTCGGACGCGCGCTGTCGCTCACGACGCTGCGGGCGGCGGACGATGCAGCGCCCGGGCTGGTGTTGCGAGGGCGGTTCAACCACGTGATCGGGCGAGGGGAGGCGATGAAGCCGGTGTTCCAGCGCATCGCGCTCGCCGCGCGTTCGAGCGCGACGGTGCTGTTGCGGGGCGAGACCGGGACGGGCAAGGGGTTGCTGGCGCGCGCGATCCACGTGAACTCCGCACGACAGGCGGGGCCCTTCGTCACCGTGGACTGCACCACGCTGCCGTCCCAGCTCGTGGAGAGCGAGCTGTTCGGCCACGAGCGCGGTGCGTTCACCGGCGCCGACAGGCGCGTGCCCGGGCGCGTGGAGCTCGCCCATGGCGGCACGCTTTTTCTCGACGAAATCGGCGATCTTCCCCCGGAAATGCAGGGCAAGCTGCTGCGGTTCCTGCAAGACCGCACCTTCGAACGCGTCGGCGGACGACAGGAGCTGTCGTCCGACGTGCGCATCCTGTGCGCGACCCATCGCGATCTCGAACGCTACGTGGCCGACGGCAAGTTCCGCGAGGATCTGTACTACCGCGTGCGCGTCATCGAGATCGAGATCCCTCCGCTGCGTGCGCGCGGTCCCGACGAGATCGAGCAGCTCGCGACGTACTTCGTCTCGCTTCAGGCGCGTCGGCACGGACGCGAGGTGCCGTCGATCGAGCCGTCGGCCATGGCGGCGCTGCGCGCTCACCGCTGGCCCGGCAATGTCCGCGAGCTGGAGCACCAGATGGAGAGCGCGGTGGTGCTCTCGACCGACGGCCGCATCACGCCCGAGCTGCTGCCCACGCGCCGTCTCGTGCGCGACTCGACGCCGCCAGCGCAGCAAGGGGTCCATCTCCCGGTCGGAATGACGCTCGACGATGCGACCCGGCGCTATGTGGAGGCGGTCCTGGAGGCGTGCGAAGGCAACAAGACGCGTGCGGCTCGCATGCTGCGCATCGGGAGAAACACCCTCGCGCGTGCGCTGAACGGCGAGCGCGAGGGGCAGGATCGCTGAGCGATCAGGTCTTGTCCCGCGCGATCGGTCCGACGGTTGCCTTGACCGCGCGCACGTAGTCGTCGGGGGCGAGAACGATTTGCGTTCCCCGCACACCCGCCGACACCGCGACGCGATCGAACAG
>JAKLDZ010000629.1 GCA_022703255.1 Myxococcota bacterium
GGCGGCGTCGTACGCGAAGGCGGAGCGGAACCTGGATGCGTTGTTGTCGGAGCTGGCGCACCGGCGGGATCCGGCGACGGTCGTGATCCAGATGATTGCGCTGTCGAGGAATCTGCATCAGCGGGAGGCGTTCCTGCGCCGATGGGGGAGCCTGGGGGCGCCGTGGGTGAGAGCGTTCATCAAGCCGCTCGAGGGGCCGGACCCGGACACGTTGGAGCAGCGTCCCGCTCCGGCCTATCTCTGCAACTACCCTTGGCGGAGCGTGGTGGTGTTGTGGGACGGACGCGTGGTGCCCTGCTGTCGCGACGACGATGCGCGGCTGGTGTTGGGGGACTTGAGAAGCGAGCGGCTGCGGGACATCTGGCACGGTGTGTGTGCAAAGGCGCTTCGGGAAGCGCACAGCTCCGGTCGGTTCGACGGTCCGCACTTGTGCGAGGAGTGTGCGTGGCGTCGCCACAACTTCGCCGCGGCCATGGCCGAGCGGCACCCGTCGCGGGCGCGCGACAATCCCCTTCAATGGTGAAGAAGCACCGCGGCGCACGGCGGCCGTTCCCTTGCACGGCCGTTGCGCGACGTGGTATTCCATCGAGGCTTGGTGCTCGTTCCGTCCCCCACTGCAGGGAGGTCCGTCGATGTCATCCGATCCGAAGCCCCTGGCCGCTGCCGACGAGCTCATCGTCCGCGCGCGCAAGGACAGGACCCGAAATCGGGTGCGCGGGGGGCTGGCGTCGGGGGCGATGGTATTGGCTGGCGTGCAGGGCATGGCAGCGTGCAGCGATGGCGCCTCCGGTCCGGAGGGGGAACCAGCTCCGCAGACCCCGAACGTTCCGGCCCCCAACGGTGCGATCGGCAAGGGAGACTGGGCGCAATACGAGGGCGAGCGGCGCACGGACATGGTCGTGTACCGCGGCGACTTCTTCACCGAGCGCTCGAGTTGCACCAGCAGGGCCGGGTGTGCCGACCTCGACGTCGTTCTCAAGGTCTTCGTCAGGAACGTACCGGGGGCGAACCTCGACGCCAAGCGCGTCGGAGTCGTGTTCCGGATCCCGTCGTGGGAGCAGTCCTCCACGGCCGTGGGCAAGTACTTCGCCGCGGCGGGCGACCTGGAGGAGTGGCACGTGCGGGTGCGGCTCAAGGCCTGGTCGGACTTCCCGCAGGTGCTGGTGTTCAACGCCTGGTACCAGGATGGCGCCGGGCGCACGTACTACGACGACAACCAGGGGGAGTTCCACGTCGCGGCGGTCACCGACGCGGGCTACAATCAGGTCATCCGTCAGTCGTTCTGCTGCATTCCCGAGGTGACCTCGCTGACGGTATCGGGACAATCGGTGCAGGGTTCGATTGCGGTGAGCGTGGCGGACCTCGACTACGACAAGCAGATCGAGCTCGTGTACTCCACCGATGGATGGAAGACGCTTTCGACCGCGGGGATGGGAGAGGGGCCCAACAAGTGGCGCTACGTGCGTGATCTGTATGCGGGGTTCGATCTCTGGCAGATCGATCTCGACGTCGCGGCGGACACGGAGCGCTTCGAGTATGCGATCGTGTACCGCCACGGGGTGACGAACGACGCGAAGACCTACGAATTCTGGGACAACAACGGCGGCTACAACTACGTGGTCACCACGGCCGGGATCCACGATCTCGGCGGTGGGAGTCCGCGTCTGCGATAACGTGACATCCGAGCGAGTCCTGTTTCGTCACCGGCCGGATCGTCCCGTGCAAGGCGTCGACCTGCGCGGCGACATGATTCACTGGCACCTGCCGGTGGAGATGCGGCCCGAGGCGGATTCCAATGCATGGCAGGCGAGCCTGGAGCTCGGCCCGGGGACCTACGGCTACAAGTTCAGCGTGGCCGACGGCGAATGGGAGCTGGATCGGGACAACTCCCGCACGCGCTCGTGGATGGGAGTACGAAACAGCCTGCTGGTGGTGAGCGGAGCCGACGAGCCCGTGCTGCACGCCCCGTCGATGCCGTGGGTCTTCGTGGGAGACGACGGGCGGCTATGCGTTCGCGCGGGGGTGCGCAAGGGGGTGGCGAGCGAGCTGTCGTTGCTGGTGGATGACGGCGCGGGCTGGCGGACGCTGCGGATGCGCCCTGCGGCGATGGAGGACGAGCACGAGCTGTTCGAGGCGCAGTTCCCAGCGCCTGGGAAGGGGCTCGATTACCTGTTTCTGCTCCCCGACGGCAAGGTGGTCGGCGGGACGGGCGGCCCCGGTATCGTGTTCCGGCTCGACGTTCCATCGTTGAAGCCCGCGTGTCCGTCGTGGTGGCGGGACGCTGTGGTCTACACGATCTTCGTGGATCGATTCCGCTGCGGTGGAGTGGATGGACGGTGGGAGTCTGCGGATCGCGGGACGTTGCACGACGGCATTGCGGGGGGGAACCTGGACGGGATTATCGAGGCCCTTCCCTATCTGACGGAGCTGGGGGTCACGGTGCTGCACTTGACACCGGTGGCTCGTGCTGCTTCCTCGCACCGGTACGACGCCATCGACCCGCGCAGCGTGGATCCGCGGCTTGGAGGGGAATCGGCGTTCAAGCGGCTCGTGGACGCGGTGCATGCGCGGGGGTTGCGTCTGGTGGCG
>JAKLDZ010000063.1 GCA_022703255.1 Myxococcota bacterium
CAACCACGAACCATCCTCCCGCAACACGATCGGCCGGGGCTGGCGCTCGTCGTACTCGTCTGCGATCTCCCCCACGAGCTGCTCGAGCACATCCTCCAGCGTGATCACGCCCGTCACCTGGCCGTACTCGTCCACCGCGATCGCCATGTGCGACTCGCCGTTGCGGAACACCCCGAGCAGCCGATCGATCGGGTGGTTCTCGTACACGAACGTCGCCCGACGCAGGAACTTGCGCACCGAGAAGTTCCGCGGCCCCGCCCCCCCCCGGCAGGATGTCCTTCAAGTACAGCACCCCCACGACCTCGTCGAGCGCACCTTGCACCACCGGCAGACGCGAGAACCCCGAGGTCTGGAACGCACGCACCACCTCGTCGAACGACGCGGTCACGTCGATCGAGACCACCTCCGAGCGCGGCGTCATGGCCGCCCGCACGCGCCGATCGGTGAACGCGAACACCTTGCGGATGAGCGCCGCGTCGGTCTCCTCGACGGACCCGATCCGCTGCCCCTCACGCGCCAGGTCCAGGATGTCGGCCGGCGTGACGCGGGAGGCGGGGCCACCGCGAGGGGCGATCACGCGCATCACGAGGCGAACGGAGCCGATCAGCGCGGCGCCAATGGGCCGTGAGACCACCGCCAGGAGCCACATCACCGGAGCGCTGATCCGGGCCATCCGCTCGGCGTTCTGCAGCGCCATGCGCTTGGGGACCAGCTCCCCCACCACCAGGCTCAGCCAGGTGATCGACGCCACGATGATTGCGAACGCG
This sequence comes from Myxococcota bacterium, assembly GCA_022703255.1. Classification (GTDB taxonomy): domain Bacteria; phylum Myxococcota_A; class Polyangia; order Polyangiales; family Polyangiaceae; genus JACRCQ01. The sequence continues at coordinate 768 of JAKLDZ010000063.1, forward strand.
ATCCCGTCGGCGTGCCGCCCGACCCACGCGATCCCGCGGAGCGCGCCCGCCAGCTCCCCCGACAACCGGGCGCCGCCGAACGCCGCTGCGAGCGTCGACACGAGCGTGATGCCGATCTGCACCGTGGTCAGGAAGCGGTCGGGATCCCGCGCGAGCTCCAGAGCCCGCGCTGCCGCGCGGCTCCCCTGCGCGGCCTGCTGCTCCAGCCGCCCATGTCGCACGGACAGCAGCGCGATCTCGGAAGCCGCAAAGAACCCGTTCGCCAGCGTCAGCAGGACGATGAAACCGATCTCGTATCCTGTCCCCACACTCAACCGATAGGTGCGTCGGGGGGATCGTCGAGCCTCGACGGACGAGCGTCCGGATCGAGCGAGGCGGCGCAGCACGCGATCGAGCGGATCCGCTGCGACCGGCGCTGATGCCGAACGTTCACGAGCCCGCTCTGGTGGATGCTCCTAGCGCCAGAGCGTGTACAGGAAGGTCACCGTGCTGGTGAGCATGAGGGCATCCACGCGATCGAGGATGCCACCGTGACCGGGGAGGATGGATCCGGAGTCCTTCACGCCGACGGCGCGTTTGAGGAGCGACTCGCCGAGATCGCCGAGCTGACCGAGGAAGCCGGCCACGCAGCCGAGCACGACGGCATCGAGCAGCGGCAGGCTCTTGAGGAACCACAGGTGCGCCACGACGCCCCAAGCCATGGCGCCTGCGAGGCCGCCGATCGAGCCTTCGATCGTCTTCTTGGGGCTCACGGCCTCGTACAGCTTGTGCTTGCCGAGAAGACGCCCTGCGAAGTAGCCGCCGGTGTCCGAGAGCCACGCGAAGCCGAAGGCGAGCAGCGCAAAGCCGGGGCCGTCGTAGCCGGGCTGATCGCGACGCATGATCGCGAGGGTGGTCATCATGCCGCCGACGTACAGGGGGCCGAAGCAGTTGGCCGTGATCCGGAGTCCCGCGGTCGGGATGCTGCCCAAGCGCCAGAGGGGCACCAGGACGCCGAGCAGGGGCAGCACGACCATCAGGGTGAGCAGCGCACGCGGATCGGAGGAGAGGAAGTACATGCAGCAGGCGGCGGCCAGCGAGGTGAGCACGCCGACGGCCTGGGCGACCTTGTCGCCGGGGTGGGTCATGGCGAACAGCTCGGCGCCGCCGATCCCGGCGCCGAGGCCGGCGACGACGACGAAGAAGGCCCACGGAGGGGCCCAGTAGAGCAAGGCGAGGATGGCGGGCACGCCAACGACGGCGGTGCCGACACGGACGACGAGATTGCTTGCAGCCACTTGGAATCAGCCTCGTGATGGGTTCATTCGCCAGGCGCTTCCTTCAGCGGCCTGCCGAGCAGCGCCTCCCACATCCCGCGGTCGTCTCGGCTCGCAAGCACGGTGGCCAGCGAGGCCGTCGTGAGCATCAACGCCAACAGCGGAGCATCGACCATCACGCCGGCGGCCAGCACGAGCGCGAGGGCCCCGATGATCGCCGGGATCTGGCGGCGGGTAGCGAGGGCCCCGACGGCCAGGGCCGGGGCAAGGGCGGCAAGGAACAGGGAGAAGGAGGCGGGCAGGCTGGGAGCCGGCGTCGGGATCAGACGATCCATCGCGCGAGCCGCGAAGACCCACCCGGGCGCGGCGCTCATCAGCGTCCCCTTCGATGCCGCCCAGGTCAGCGCGACCGCGACCGCGAGCGCGATCATGGTCGCCGGCGGGAGCACGGAACGCCTCCGCGAGGCAATCCAAATCAAGGCCACCAACAGCGCCAACGCGTGGACACTCAGCGACAGCGTGGAAATCGCGCCAGCAAAGCGCAGCGAGTCCAGACTCCTTCGAGCGATCATCGCGGCGAGCACGTGCAGGAAGCCGGCGAACCCGGTGAGTCCCAGGACCGCGCCCAGGGCCCGCGTCCGGGCCTGTCGCAGCGCCTCCACTGAGGCAGTCATCGACGCTGCGACGGCGATCATTCCGAGGGCCATCATGCCGACGGGGTGCAGCGGGTTGCGTGTCGCCCAGATGCCGAAGACGATCACCAGAACGGTCTGGGGGATCAACACGGCACGCGCGAAGGCGGTGACCTTCTGGTCCCGGCCGACGATGAGGATCATGCCGACGCACAACGCGGTGAGGGAGAAGGCCAACGCCTGGGACAGGAGACCGGCTCCGATGTCGGCCCAGCGAATCACCGAGTCGATCCCTGAGAAAGTTCCCTTGAGAGCGGGGGTGACCGCGCGCGCCAGCACCAGCGCGATGACGGCCACGACGGCGAGGGGCCGAACCAACCTGCTCACCTCGTGGTGAGACGTGGATCCGGACGGTGCGCTCGGCGATGGACTGGATGCGGGCGTCATCGGGGTAGTGGCAGACAGGGGGGCATCCTAACAGGAGAAACCACCGCCCGGAACAACAGACCCCGATCCGATCGTCACACCGCTTCGCCGTGACCTCGCATTCGCTTCGACTCCGCGCGCACGTCAGCTGCGCCAGGGAGGCAGAACGAAGGGCGGCAGCGCTCCGTACTGCTGCCCGTTCCCCGGCCCTTGCGGCGGCGCCTGCCGCTCCTTCGGATCCCCCGGCTGCTGCGGCGCGCCCGGCTGCTTCGGCTGCTGAATCGGCGGCGGGTTGCTGAGCATGTACGGCCGCGCGTTCATCGTCGAGCACGCATAGATCGGGTTCCGATGGAACTCCCAGTGCAAGTACACGTTGCCGTCGGTCGACAGGATCGCGTCCGGCGCCTTGCCGAACGGCTGCGACCGGTGCACCGAGTCGAGCGCGCCGATGTCGAACGCCGTCTGCCCACTGGTGTGCGTCACCCCCATCCGCACCAGCCGACCATTCTGCCCGTCGAGCACGATCTCCAGCGACGTGAACATCTTCGGATCGTTGAGAGGGTGATTCGTCGGCAGCAGGTCGAGCGAGTCGAGGAACGTGTCCGCGAACACCGGGTGGATCCGGTTGTGGATGGACACGAGGTAGTTCGCGAACGGCACCCGTGCGGTGTTGAGCGCGGTCTGGTTTCCAGGACGCACGGAGGAGACGTAGTTCTCGATGGCGGGACGCCACCGGGCGAAGCTGGAGGACTGCCAGGTACCGCGGTGCTCGCTGCGACGCCGCTCGCCTTCGGACTCGCGCTGACGTCGAAGCTCGTCGGCACCGACCGATGCGACGACATCGCGCTGGTTGAGGTTGAGCTGCACGCCTCGATCGTTGGGTCCCTTGCCGAGGCCGAGTCCCGGAGCACCGGGGGTCCGGGCCAGGGGAGCCTGGGACGGCGATGCACTTGACGCCGGCGGCGTTCGTCGGCGCGGATCGAGGTAGTACTGACCGTTGCCCTTGTCCGACGTGAGCGCGTCGGGTGTCGATGGGCCCTTCTCCGGAGCGGGTTGCGCCGGCACCAGTGCGGGCTGCGGAGGATTCGAAGGCTGATACGGACGTCCGTTGCCAGGGGAAGCCTTGGGCGGATCGGGGGGGGCCTTGGGATCGACGGTGGCCCCGGGCTTCGCGGGCGTGGCGGCAGGCAACGCCGCGTTGTCGGTCTTCGAGCCCTCCCCCGGCGCCTTGTCGGGATCGCCGGGATGATCGTCGGCCGAACCGACCTTGTCCTTGTCCGCGTTCCCAGGCTTCTTGTCCGGCGAGGTATGCTGGCCGCCGAACGTCGGGTTCGGGTTGTCCTGATCGTGCGAGGTGGCCCGCGCCACGGACTCCTCCTCCACCTTGTTCGCCTCGTCGCCCACGAACCGCGCATTCGGGTTGTCGGGCTGGTTCTTGTCCTTCACGTGCTGCTTGACCGCGATGCGCCCGTCCTTCACGGGCGGCGGGGGCGGCGGCTTCGCGGCTGCCGGAGGCGTGGGCAGGATGACGATCGGCTTGTCCTTCTGCGTGGCCGGGTCGATCTTCGCTTCCTTCTGCTCCTCGGGAGGCGTCTGCGGATCCTGCTTCTCGGGGTCGATCACCTTGACCTCGGGCGGGGTCTCGGGAGGCGGCTCGACAGACGGGTCTTCGGGAGCCGTTGTGTCGGCGAGGGACACCTCGATGGGCCCATCACCCGCAACGTCGTGTCGGACCGTCTGGGCGAAGAAACGCAGCTCGTTCAGTTGGTAGAGAAACTTCGAGGCGACGACGGCGGATCCGCTCCAGAACACGTGTGCCATCAGGGCCGCGCAGACCCACAAGACGAACGGGATTTGTTGCTCGCGCGACATGATCGGACACACCCGGGAGCGGGAGCCCCTGTAGAGTGATGCGAGATGCGCGGGGTCACGTCAAGGGACGCGGCCGAAGGCTCAAAAACCGCCCACGATCCGCCCTCCGCAATGGGGCGCGCTCGCGCCCACACGGCTCCCGCCAGGCCCCGGCGCCCCACCGCGCCCCTCCTCCTCAGACCTTCGTGATTGCCGCCCAGTGCTCGTCGATCTCGTCCACCGTGAAGACACCGGCCGACTCGTCCTTGAACTTCCCCGCCGTCTCCACGAAACGCAGCGCGTTCACCCGCGCCCCCGCCACGGCGAGCACGTTGCCCGTGCGCTCCCCGCACCGATCGCTCGCCAGCGCCAGCACCACCGGAGCAACGTGATCGACCAGCACGTTGTCGAACCCCTCGAGCACCGGGAGCGCTTCGGTCATTCGCGTCTTGGCCAGCGGCGCCACCGCGTTGACCGTGATGCGGTGCTTCTGCAGCTCGATCGCCGCCGTGCGAACCAGCCCGTGCACGCCCGCGCATGCCGCTGCCAGGTTGGCCTGACCGAACCCTCCCAGGTAACCGGGCAGGCCGGTCATCGTCACGATGCGCCCTCCCCCACCCTGCACCGTCATCTGACGCGCCGCCGCCTGCAGACACAGAAACGTGCCCTTCAGCATCACCGTCGTCACGGCGTCCCACGCCGCCTCGTCCATCTTCAGCAGCGTCCGATCCCGCAACACCCCCGCACACGTCACCAACACGTCGAGCGATCCGTAGGCATCCACCCCGACCTGCACCGCACCGCGCGCGCCGTCCGTGGAGGCCACATCATGATGGCTCGCAACCGCCCTGCCGCCTTCCGCCTCGATCTCCCGCACCGCGCCGTCCGCTACCGACTCGTCGTAGCCGTTGCCGTCGAGCTCGCACCCCGTGTCGTTCACCACCACGCGCGCACCTTCGCGCGCAAACAACCGCGCCACCGCAAGCCCAATGCCGCGTCCCGCGCCCGTCACCAGCGCGACCTTGCCGTCGAGGAGATCCATGGCCGATGGGATAGGACACCTGCGAACCAGGGTCCAGCCAGCTCGAACCGCCCTTGTTGCCGCACGACAACCGCCCTACCCTCGGAAGCCCTCTCACCCACTCACTGAGCGAGGCCCCCCATGAATCGGAACGTCGTGTGCGCGTCTCTTGTCTTGCTCGGACTCGGAGTCAGCGGCTGCGGAGACTCGACCGAAGACGCGGACTGGACGGGCTCGGCGGGAGCGGCTGGCAGTGCGACCGACGGCGGCGCTGGTCAGGCCGGAAGCGCGGGGGCAGCAGGCACTGCGGGGGGCGCGGGCCAGGCCGGTCAAGCCGGGGCCGCGGGAGCGGCGGGCACGGCCGGTCAAGCCGGGGCCGCGGGAGAGGCAGGCGCTGCAGGCACGGCAGGCGACGCGGGCACCGGCGGCGCGACCAAGGTCGATCAGGACGCCGACGGCTACGACGTCTCGGTGGACTGCGACGACACGAACAAGGACGTGCATCCCGGGCAGACCGAGAGCTGCAATGGGATCGACGACAACTGCGATGGAGCGACCGACGAGGGGGTGAAGACGACCTGGTACGTCGACGGCGACGGCGACGGGTTCGGCGTCGATGGTGCCGGGAACCAGCAAGCTTGCACCGGTCCGGCGGGCTACTCGAACAAGGCCGGAGACTGCAACGATGCCGATGCCGGTGTGAACCCCAACGCCAGCGAGATCGAAGGCAACGGCGTCGACGAGAACTGCGACAACCAGATCGTCCCCTGCTACACGGGGGTCATTGAATGCAACGGCAACGTGGAGCGCCATTGCGATGCGCAAGGCATGTGGACCACACCGCAGGACTGCGGGGCCCAGGTCTGCTCCTATCTCTACGGTTGCGTCAACTGCATGCCCGACAGCGCGGTCTGCATCGGCAACACGTCGCACGTGTGCCTGTGGGACGGCTCCGGCTACGTCGACCACGAGTGCGATCCGCTGATGGGCAGCTCTTGCGACCAGGGTGTGTGCACCGGACCGTGCGGCGCCCAGCAGCTCGGCAAGAGCTACATCGGCTGCGACTACTACCCGACCGTCACCGCCAACTCGCTGCTGACCAACCTCTCGGCTAGCTTCGCCGTCGCGGTCTCGAACACCACCACCTCGCAGGCCACGGTGACCATCACGCAGGGCGCAACCGTGTTGGCCACGGTGCCGGTGGACCCGAACTCGGTGAAGGTCATCCCGCTGCCCTGGACCGAGCTGCGGACGGCGACAGCTTCGACGATGGTGACCGACGGTGCGTATCGGCTCCGGTCGACCCAGCCGGTGACCGTCTACCAGTTCAATCCTCTCGAGTACACGGCCGGCGGGCAGTCGACCTACACCAACGACGCCTCGCTGCTGTTGCCCGTGACCGCGTGGAACGTCGACTATGTCGTGGCCTCCAGGAACAACTGGCTGATGTACAGCTTCAACGAGCCCGGTTTCTACTCGGTCGTGGCCTCCAAAGACGACACTCACGTGACGCTCGTGCCGTCGCCCACCGGAGGTCAGGTGCGCGAAGGGGGCGGTGTGCCGACGAGCGGCGCGGCCACGGTCACGCTCCACGCAGGGGACGTGCTGCAAGTGCTGTCGCAGGGAGATGCCACCTACGATCTGACGGGCACCCGGGTCACTTCGGACAAGCCGGTTCAGGTTTTCGGCGGACACAACTGCACCTACATCCCTTCGAGCGTGGCAGCCTGCGATCACATCGAAGAGGCGATGTTCCCCATCAGCTCCCTGTCCGCCGAGTACATCGTCTCCGCACCGTCGCTGCCCACGCTCACCCAGCCGAAGGCCGCCTTCACGCGCATCATCGCGATCGAAGCCGACACCCACGTCACCTACGACCCGGCATCCCCCGGGGCCGGCGCCGCGACGGCCATTGCGCTGGCAGGCGGCTACATCGAGATCGACAACGACTCCGCGTTCCGGATCTCGGCCGACAAGCGAATCCTCGTGGCTCAATACATGAAAGGTCAGGATGCCGGCGGTGGCTCCGGGGATCCTGCCATGGCCATCGCCGTCCCCACGCCCCAGTTCCGCAACGACTACCTGTTCCACGCCCCCACCAACTACGATACCAACTACGTCAACATCATCGCTCATTCCGGCGCGAGCGTCCTGCTCGACGGGGTCGCGGTCACGTCGTGGACCCCGATCGGCACGAGCGGGTTCGGAGTGTCGAGGGTCGCGCTCTCCAATTCGGGCAATGGCAATCACAGCCTCGTGTCGGACATGGGGGCGGGAATCACGGTGTATGGCTATGGCCAGTACACGAGCTACTGGTATCCGGGCGGCCTGAACCTGTCCGACCTCTGAACCTCCCATCGCGGGACTCCCCCCCCTCTCATCGTGCGCACTCGTGCTGCCGGAAGGCTCGGCAGCGGGGTTGTACGCGGCTCGCCTCTCCATGTAGAGTTGCTCCGCTTGCTGGGTCCCAGGGGCCCATCCAAGGGAAGAGGAGACAACGACGATGCAGCACGTGGATAACCAGCACCACATGATGGCTGGCGGCGGCTTCGGCCCTCCGCCTGGGGGCGGCGGCTACGGTGGTCCTCCGCCAGGCGGCGGCTACGGCGGTCCTCCTCCCGGTGGCTTCGGCGGCCCGCCCGGCGGTGCTCCGCCTCCCGGCGGCTTCGGCCCGCCTCCCGGTGCACCCCCCGGCGGCTACGCGCCTCCCCCGGGCGCTCCGGGCGGCTACGGTGGTGCGCCTCCCGCAGCGGGCGGCTTCGGCGCTCCCCCCGGTGCTCCGATGCAGCCCGCCTACGGCCCCGCCCCGGGCTTCGGAGCCGCCCCCGGCGCTGGCCCCGGCGGCGTGTCCGACAAGGACCAGGCCACCGCGTTCCTGCTCAGCTTCCTGCCCTACTACGTCGGCATCGCCGGCGTCGATCGCTTCTACCTCGGCCAGACCGGCCTCGGCATCGCCAAGCTGCTCACCTGCGGCGGCCTCGGCATCTGGACCCTCATCGACATGATCCTCATCGGCATGGGCAAGATGAGAGACGCCCAGGGGCGCGAGCTTCGCCGCGATCCGCCGGTCGGAAACCCCACCCGCGATCAGGGCACCGCGTTCCTCCTCTCGGCCTTCCTCGGAACCCTCGGCGCCGATCGCTTCTACCTCGGCCAGACCGGTCTCGGCATCGCCAAGCTGCTGACCTGCGGCGGCCTCGGCATCTGGGCCGTCATCGACTTCGTCCTCATCGGCATGGGCAAGATGAAGGACAACGAGGGCAACTCCCTCCGCTGGGGCTGAGCTCGCCTGCCCCACCCTCCTCATCGGTGGTAGTCTCCCCGGGTGCGCTCCCTCCGCGTCCTCGTGGCCCTGCTCGTCGTCGCCTCGACGGCCTACGCCGCCCCGCGCGACTTCGACCCGTCGGGCCGCAAGCGCCCCGGAGGAGGACGTCCAACCCAGCCGACCCAACCCACGGGACCGCGCACGCCCGCAGGACCAAGGACGCCAACGGCTGATCAGCCTGGCAAGGGACCCGGCGTCGAGGCGCTGATCCAACGCTACACCGGCATCGTGCTGCAGCAGCCCACCGCCCCCTTCCCGCTGCAGCGCCTCGCGCAGCTCTACCGCGAGCGCGACGGTGATCTGAAGAAGCTGATCGACGACTTCGAGAAGCGCGTGGCTGCCGGGGGCGCGGACGCCGCTGCAGCGCGGCTCGCGCTGGCAGGGATCTACAAGCTCGAGAACCGTCTCGACGACGCAGTGAAGATCTACGAAGAGGTGATCGCGGCGCGTCCGAAGGAGCCCGGTCCGGTCCAGGCCCTCGCGCAACTGCAGCTCGATCGCGGCAACCTGACCGAGGCGCGCCGGCTCTTCGGACTGGCGCTCACGCTGCTCACGGCGCAGCCGGACAAGGAGCAGACGCTCCGCACGCTGCTGAAGATCGCCCTCGATCAGAGAGACTTCCCCGGCGCGAAGACCTACCACCGCGAGCTCGTCAAGCTCGCCCAGGGCTCCCTGCTCGTGCGCGGGGAGCTCGGACGCGAGCTGATGCAGCGCAGCGAGTTCGCGCAGGCCGAAACCGAATACCGCGAAGTCGTGACCGCGGCCGCGGGGGACAACCGCGCCCTGGCCCCGGCCCTCGCCGAGCTCGGTCGTGCCCTGGTCAAGCAGCGCAAAAACCAGGAGGCGATGGACGTCCTCAAGCGCGCCCTGTCCATCGCCGGCGCCGAAGCCGGCGTGCGCGCCGAGGTCTACAGCATCATGACCGAGGCGTTTCGCGCGGAAAACAAGCTGCCCGAGCTGATCACGATCCTCGAGAGCGACAAGCAGCAGGCGAACGAATTCCACCACCTCAACACCCTCGGCCTGCTCTACGAAGAAACCGGCGCCGTGGACAAGGCGCTCACCACCTACCGCAAAGCCCTCGGCGCCAACCCGCGCCACATCGATACACGCCTCAAGGTCATCCACATCCTCCAGGCCCAGGGCGAGCTCGAGGCCGCCGTCAAAGAGTACGAGGCCCTCATCCGCTCGGTCCCCAACAACCCGGACTTCGTCTTCGAGCTGTGCGACACCCTCATCCAGCGCGGAGACAGGGCCAAAGCCCTGCAGCTCCTCACGCAGCTCGAAGGGCGTTCGGGTGGCGACGAAGAGCAGCTCGCGCGAGTGGCGGACTTCTACGAGCGCATCGAGGAGCACGCACGCGCGATGAAGATCCTGCAGCGCCTCGCGGCCGGCGGCGCGCAGGACCCGCAGTACGTCATCGATCTCGGCGACCGCTACTTCCAGCAAGGCGACCAGAAGAAGGCCCTCGACACCTGGGCGCGCATCAAGGTGATCGTCCCGAACCGGGCCAGGGCGCTGTCCACCCTCGGCGAGGTCTACCTCGAGCACGACCTGGTCAAGGAGGGGCTCGAGGCGCTGCGCGAAGCTGCCCAGCTCGAGCCCGAAAACCTGCGCTACCAAAAGGCACTCGCCATGGCGCTCGAGCGAACCGCCGTGACCGAGTCCCGCGGCCGCACCAGCCCGCGCCACCAGGAGGCCCGCAAGATCTGGGAGGAGATCCTGCGCAAGGCCGTGGCCACCAACGACAAGGCCCTCGCGCGCGAAGCCCGCATGCACATCATCACCATCTGGGCCCTCGGCCACGAGCTGCCCGCCCAGATCGGCCCCCTGGCGCGCAGGTTCGCTTCCACCCCGCCCGACATCGACGCCGGCTGGATGCTCGCCGAAGCCCAGATCCGCCTGCAACGCCTCCCCGATGCGGAGGCCACCCTCGTGCGGCTCACCTCCCTCGAGCCCGGCGACTCCGAGCTCCATCTCACCCTGGAGCGCGTGTACGTGCTCGAGCACAAGCTCGACGACGCCATCAAGGTCCTCAAGAAGCTGGCGACGATCGATCCGAAGCGCGCGCGGCAGTACTACCAGCGCATGGCGCAGTACGCCGCCGAGCTGTACCGCGACGACGACGCCGTCGCCTACGCGGCCCAGGCCGTCGCCCTCGCTCCCGACGATGCCGACGGACACCGCAAGCTCGGCGAGATGTACCGTCGCAGGCAGGACACCGAAAAAGCCATCGCGGAGTTCCGCGCCGCCATCACCAAGAACGATCGCCTCTTCCTCGTCTACTTCGACCTCGCAGAGCTGCTGCTCGCACGGGGCCAGGCCGAGGACGCCGACTCGCTCTACCGTCGCGTCGTGCGCTCGTGCTCCGACGACGAGCTCGTCGCCCGTGCTGCGCGCCTGTCGATGCAGCTCAACCTCGGCCGCGGAACCCTCGAATCCCTCGAAAAAGAGCTGCTCCCCGTCACCCTCGGACACCCTCAGAAGCCGCTGTACCGACGCCTCCTCGTCGATCTGTACGGCGCCATGACCTTCCCCCTCGTGCAGCGCGTGCGCTACGGAACCCCGCAAGAATCGGCCGAGGCACGCACCGCGCTCACCCGGATCGGCGCGCGATCGGTCAAGCCCCTGCTCGATGCCCTCGGAGACGAAGCGCAGCAGCAGCAGACGATCGCCATCGAGGTGCTGGCGTTCGTCGAGAACAAGAACGCCGGCCCCTCTCTCTTCGCCTTCGCCAACGGCGGCGCCGATCAGAGCCTGCGCGTGCGCGCCATGGTCGCGTGCGGAGCCCTGCGCGATCCCGCCCTGCTCCCCAAGTACCGCTCCCTGCTCGCGCCCACCGCCGACGCTCCCCCGATCCTCGGAGGCCCCATCGCCGTCGCGGCCGCCTGGGGCGTGGCCCGCATGGGGGACAAACGCGCCATTCCCCTGCTCACCGAGCTCGCGCGTGGCAGCACCCCGGAGCTGCGTGCCCTCGCTCTGCTCGGCCTCGGCCTCGCGCAGGACAAGTCCGCCGCCACGGTCGCTGCCGAGGTCGCCGCCTCCCCCGACGCGGGCAACGTCGCACGCGCCGCCGCGGCTTGGACCCTCGCGGAGATCGGCGCCGCGCAGCACGGCGACGTCCTCCTCGCCATGGCCCGCAGCCAGGATGCCCTGCCCAGGGAAGCCGCCCTGCCCGCCCTCGCCCGCCTCGATCCATCCCGCGCCAGATCCGTCATCGCCGAGTCGCTCTTCGACCCGAACCCCGCGGTGCGCAAGGCCGCACAGGTCTCCGCCGTCGTGCTCGGCGCGCGCGAGGTCAAACGCACAAGCGATCCGTTCGCCGTGCCCGACGGATCCATCGAAGTGCGCACCATCCTCGCCGCTCTCCTGCCCGACGCTCGCAAGCCCGAACAGCTCGCACAGGCGCTCGTCACCCTGGAAGAGCCGATCACTCGCGCGGCGATCGACGCCGCGCGCACGTCGCCAGAGCGGGCAATGCACGTCGCCGATTCCGCGCTCGCGCGCGCCGACGGCCCCGCCCTTTCTCCGTTCACCGACGCCCTCGAGGCAGTGCCCGAAGCGGAACGAAGCAAGGCTCGCGACGCCGCTTCCCGTATCACCCAAGCCCTCGGACCGGCCTTCCTGTCCCTCGCGCGCCACCCCATGACCGAGCTCCGGATCCGGGCCGTGCGCCTGCTCGCACGCACCAACGATCCCAAGGCGCACGAGGCGGTCGTGGAGGCGCTGGCCGATCACGACGAGGCGGTGCAGCGTGCCACCCTGGCCGTGCTCTCGGATGTGCGCAGCGAAGCCGCCGTGCGCGCCGTCACCCGCATCCTCGAATCCGATGCGAACTGGGCCCTGCGCGTCCGCGCCGCGCGCGCCCTCGGCTCGTTCCAACCGGGAATCGGCCAGAGCGCAGCGGTGGCCGCGCTGTCCCGCGCCGGACGCGACGACAAGTTCGCCCTGGTGCGTCAGGCCTCTCTGGAATCCCTCGCAAGGCTCGCCCCATCCGAGGCTCGCAGCGTCCTGGAAACCGCGGCGAAGTCCGATCCCGAACCGGGCGTGCGCGAGGCTGCCCGCAAGCTGCTCCAACGCTGAGCTACCCGCAGAAGCCGTTCGACAGGCAACGCTCCCCTTCCGCGCACGTCACCCCTCCGCACACGCATTTGCGGATGGACATGCTGAATTCCTTGCAAACGCCTGGCGTCCCCGCATTGCACGACGCGTCGGTGCTGCACCGGCAGTTGCCCAGCACGCAAGACATGCCCGGCGCGCACGCGCGCCCGCACGCTCCGCAGTTCGCGGCGTCGGACAGGGGGTTGACGCACCCGACCGGGGGAGCGCAGCACAGCTGGCCGGTCGCGCACCCTCCCGCTGCATTGCACGCACACACCATCGTGTTCACGTGCGCGACGCAGTGCTCCCCCGGGTTGCACGCGCTCGTCGCGTTCAACGAGCACCGGCACACTCCCGCCGCCGTGCAGGAGACCGAGGGGGACGTCGAGCTTTGCCCGCACTGCGCCCCGTTCGTGCAGCCGCAACGGGGAGCGCTACCCGAAGTGAGGCACGTGAACGCCGAGATCCCCTGCTTGGAGCAGTCGTTGTCGCATCCCCCGCACTGCTTCTGGGTCGTCACCGACGTCTCGCACCCGTTGTCCATCGCCGGTCCCGAAGGCTTCGTGCAGTTGCCCAGGCCGGAATCGCATGCGGACACGCACAGCCCGCTCGTGCACGTCATCGACGTGACTCCCGTCCCGGAGCACGCGCGTCCGCACCCTCCGCAGTTCCACACGTCCGACGCGACCGGCAGCTCGCATCCGTCACTCGGCTTGCCGTTGCAGTCGCCGTAGAAGCTGTTGCACTCCTTCAGATAGCAGCTCCCGTTGGAACAGCCCGGCTGCGCGTTCGGAAACGAGCACTTGTTCGCGCACGTGCCGCACGTCATCACGCTGTTCTGCAGATCCGCCTCGCACCCGTTGTCGTCGGACCCGTCGCAGTCCGCCCACCCGGTCGCGCAGTCCCCCAGCTTGCACAGCCCCCCTTCGCAGGACGTCTCCGCATGCGCAAAGCTGCACACGTTCTTGCACGCCCCGCAGGTGGCGACGTCCTCTTGCAGGTTCGCCTCACACCCGTCGGAGTGGTCTGCGTTGCAGTCCTCCCACGGCGCCGTGCACTCCAACGTGCACTTGCCCCCCACGCACGCCTTGCCCGCATTCGGCGCGTCCGCGCACGCCTTGCCGCACTCGCCGCAGTTCGCCGGATCCTTCGCGAGCTCCACCTCGCAACCGTTGGCCGCCGCCTGATCGCAGTCCGCGAAGCCGGTGTTGCACGCCTTCACCTGGCAGTGCCCACCCGCGCAGATCGGATCCGCATTGGGCGTCGAACACACCTCTCCGCACGCTCCGCAGTTGTCCAGATCGGTGTTCAGGCTCACACACGATCCCCCGCAGTTCGTCGTGTCCGTGGAGCACACCTGCACGCACGCGCCCTTCTCGCACGACTCCCCAGCGTTGCATGCATGGTTGCATGCCCCGCAGTGCGAAGGGTTCGCCTGCAGGTTGATGCACACCGTCCCACAAAGCTCCTGTCCCGTCGGACACGTGACCACGTCGGGCCCCGCGTCGGGTGCACCCCCGGAAGCGCCGCCCTGCCCCGCACTCCCGCCGCTCCCTGCGCTGCCTGCCTTGCCCGCGCCGCCGCCACTCGCGTCGCCAGCCGCATCCGGCGACACCGAGGCATCCCCCGCGGCCCCCGCGACCCCCTCGGACTGCACGAACGAGTCTCCCCCGCAGCCTGCGAACAGGAGAGTGGCAACAAGCACGCAAGACGCACGCAGAAGCATCGGGACTCCTCTCGACCCGGGGGATAGCGCACCCCGACACCGGAGCCAACGGTCGTGGGCCCCGGCGTCGATCCTGGCTGTGGGCGGTCAGTCGGTGGGGAGAACGGAAGAGGCTTCGAGGACCGGCACAAAGCGCGCGATCACGCGCAGATCGAGGCGCTCACCGTCGGCGATCGCCCCCTCGGGCCGCACCTCCAACAGCTTCCCGGTCCCCGCGTCCCAACGCGCTGTCGCCCGCCCGGTGCGCCCTTCGACCACGCCGTTCGTTCGGGTCACGACGAGCTTCTCGCCGCCGACCTTCGCCTCCAGACGCACGTCCTTGCCGCTTCGCTCGATCAGCACTGCGTCGTAGTGCGCCTTCTCGAAGCCCTCGCGATCGAAGTGCATCCTCGGCTTGTCCCGCCACGGCGCCCCCGCCGTCGGACAGAACGTCGTGCAGTTCCCGCACTCGTTGCAGAAGTCCGCCACGTTGACGATCTGCACCGCCTGCGTGATCTGCAGCGCCGCGCGGGACTCGACCTCGAGCTTGCCGTGCTTCGCCACCACCACCGGCGCTTCCACCGTCATCTTCGGCGTCGCATACATCTGGTTCGCTCGGTTCGGACACACCGTCACGCACAACGAACACAGCTCGTCGCAGTCCAGGCACCGGCTCGCTTCCTGCGCCGCCATGTCCGCCGTCAACGTCGGGATCACCTCGTCGAATCCGCCCCGATGATCCGCTCCCAGCATCGGCAGCGACCGCGGTCGCGTCTTGCGCGCCTTCTTGTGCAGCATGTCCGCGATCGACGCTCCCTTGGCAAGATCGCGCTCCCCCGGCACCTGCACGCCCTGCTCCGTCGCGATCGCCCCGGCCGCGAAACGCCCGTCCGCAATCGCCTTGATCACCGTGGCCGGACCGCGCGACACGTCGCCCGCGGCGAACAGCCACGGAATCGACGTCCGCCCCGCTTCGTCCACCCGCACCGTGCCGTCGCGCTTGCCCGCGACCTCCAGCCCCTCGAGCGCCTCGCGCGACGCATCCTGGCTGATCGCCACCAGGATCGTCTCGCACGGGATCGACTCGAACGCTCCTTCGATCGCCACCGGGCGAGGACGCCCCGAGGCATCGGCATCGCCCAGACGCATCTTGCCGCACTTCAGGGCCATGGCCTTCCCACCGGACACCTCGACCTCGAGGGGCGCCAGCAGCTCGCGAAGCTGCACCCCTTCATGCAGGCACTCGTCGATCTCCTCGACCTCCGCAGGCATGTGCTCGCGCACGCGACGGTACACCACCGTCACCGAGCCGCCCGGCGGAACGAGCCTGCGCGCCGTGCGCGCCGCGTCCATCGCCGAGTTCCCGCCGCCGATCACCAGCACGCGGGGACCGATCTTCACCTCGTCGTGACGACGCACCCGATCGAGGAACTCGAGCGCATCCATCACGCCCGCCGCCTTGTCGCCCGGGATGTCGAGCTTCTTGCCGGTCTGCGCTCCTGCAGCCAGGACCACGTAGTCGTAGCCCTGATCATGCAGATCGCGCGCCTTGGCTGCGGTCTCGAAGCGCAGCTCCGCGCCGAGGCGACGCACGCGCTCGACGTCGTCTTCGATCGCCTGCGACACGAGTCGATACTCCGGGATCACGCGGCTCGCCATGCCGCCCGGATCCTTGCGCTGGTCGAACACCGTCACCGGCAGCCCCGCCATGCGCAGGTAGTACGCCGCCGACAGGCCCGCAGGTCCCGCGCCGATCACGGCCGTGCGACGCGCCCCCGCCACATCCGGGTTCTTCGTGGCCGCGAATCGCGAGCTCGCCGCCGCGAAACGCTTGATCTCCCGGATCGCCAGGGGCTCGTCGTAGTGATTGCGAATGCAGTGCTCCGTGCACGGGTGATCGCACACACGCCCCGTGATCGCCGGCAACGGGTTGGTGCACAGGATCGTCTGCAGCGCTTCGTCCGCGCGCCCCGCGGCCACCAGGTGCAGGTAGTCCGGGATGTTCTGGTGCGACGGGCACGCTTCCTGACAGGGCGCCATCGCGCAGTCGAAGAACCCCAGCTCACGGGCGCTCTTGGCCTGCACGCGCTTGGGATTGCGCGCGAACCGCGGATCGGAGGTCACCTGCTCGACATGCTTTGCCAGGTTGCGCCGCGCTCGGCCCGCCACGCCCTCGCCACCAGCCTCCTTGCCCATCGCGACGATCAGCTCGTCGATCGACTCTGCATCCACGCGGTCCATCGCCACCGACAGCTCCTGCACATACTGCGCGAGCCGCGCGTAGCCTCCCGGCTTCAGCAGATCCGAGCACACCGTCACAGGCCCGAGCCCGTCCGCGATCAGTTGCGGGTAGTTCCACGCGTCCGCCCCACCGCAGAACGAAATCGGAACGCTGCCGTCCAGCGCGTCCGTCACCCGCTTCGCCAGCGTCAGCGTCACCGCGTGAAGCGACCGGCCCGACATGTACATCATCTTCTCGTGCGGCGGGAACACCGGCCGGTGGTTCTCCACCTCGAGCGTGTTCGACAGCTTGAGCCCGAACGAGCGCCCCGCCTTCGACGCCGCCTCGCGCAGGTTCTTCACCATCGCCATCGCCGCGTCGAACCGCGGATCGTGGTCGAACGCCAGATCCGGCACCGTCACCTTGTGGCCCATCGTCTCGTTGAGCAGAGGCCGCAGCAGCTCCGGTCCCAGCAGCGTCGGGTTCAGCTTCACCCACGTGTCCAGCCCGAGCTCCTCGAGCATGAACAGCGCGATGCGCTCGATCTCCGCCGGCGGACAGCCGTGCATCGTCGAGAGCGTCACGTGGTTCGTCATCTCCGCCGGAATCGCCAGATCCCGCACCGCCGGGTAGACCTTCGCCACCTCGGCCACCGCCTGCGCCAGCTCCTCGGGCGCCGAGCGCATGCGACGAATGAACCGCTGCACCTTCTCGCTCTGGATCCCCTCGAGGTTGTAGCCCACGCTCATGTTGAACAGCACCGCGGGGCTCTTCATCCCCAATCGGTGCGCCAACGCGTGCAGCAACACCCACGCCTTGAGGTACTCGTCGAACGACTGATCGAGCGACAGCTCCTGCGACCACTCGCAGTTGTAGGTCAGATCCTCGGAGTCGATACACGGGCGCGAGACCTTGATCGAGTCGAGAATCTGGACCGTCTTGAGCTCGATGAACCGGGCCCCGCAGAGCCAGGCCGCCACGATGTTCTGCGTGAGCTGCGTGTGCGGCCCCGCCGCGACACCCAGCGGAATCCCCAGATCGCGCCCGAACCGGCGCGTCACCATGCGCTCCTCCGGCTGGGCAAAGCTCGTGCGCGGAATCCCCATCACCAGTCCGCGATCGAGATCCTCGAGCATCCAACGCGTGAGCCACCCCAGAGGTGCAGGCCTGAATTCCTTTTCCATCGTCGTCTCTGTCTCCAACGGGGGTTCTACCAACTTTTGCGACCGCGGACCGTGAGCCGTGACCGAGCGTGGTCGTGGTCGATCGGGAGCCGTGACCGTGACCGTGACCGAACGTAGTCGTGGTCGTGGTCGACCGTGACCGTGACCGTGATCGAACGTGGTCGTGGTCGTGGTCTACCGT
>JAKLDZ010000630.1 GCA_022703255.1 Myxococcota bacterium
GCCTCTGCTCATAGCGCGCAAGCTGAGCGCACGGCCTCCTGCCCCTCACCCCCTTGCAGCGCCGAACCACCCTGCCACGTCCCGAAGCGACGTCGCCACCGTCGACAGTCGGGCGAACTCCGGGTGCTGCACCGACGGCACGGACACGACCCACGCTCCGGCCTCCGCTCCCGCTCGCACACCGGCCAACGCGTCCTCCAGCACCAGACACGCCTCGATCGGCACACCGATCGCCGACGCCGCTCGAAGAAATATGTCCGGGGCCGGCTTCCCTCGCTGCACGTCCTGCCCCGACACGATGGCCCGGAAGTACCGGTCGATGCCCTTGGCCGACACGACCGCTTGGATCAGACGTCGCCGCGAAGACGATGCAACCGCCATCGGCAGCCCTCTGCCCCAGGCCGTGTCGAGCAGCTCCAACGCCCCCTCCTTCAACGGCATCCGACCGGCGCGCGAGGCCACCTCGTCGAGAATCGTCTCCGTGTCGCGCTCGATGTCAACCTCCACACCGAAGCGCTCACGCCAGACCCTCAGCGTGTTCGGCGTCCCCTGCCCCATGCACGCCTCCGCATCCGCTCGCGTCCACTCGTGCCCCAATCGCCCCAGAAACGCCCCCTCGACTTCGAACCACGTCGGCTCCGAATCCACCAGAAGACCATCGAGATCGAATAGCAGTCCCTGCACGCGTTCGATTTCACCCATCTCATGTCCTCAAGCTGTTCGCAGCCTCGACCCTAGCGTGCCCTCGCCTCCGGTCAACGTCCCGCGCGCCCCCTTCCCGCGCTTCTCGTCCCTCACAGGTGGCGGCTCCGCTCGCCGCATGGAACCATCCGCGTCATGATCCGGCTCGAGCCCATCGGCATCGCTCACACTCCGTTCCTCCCTTCGGTCAGGGTCCCGCGCCAGGGCGGCGCCCCCGCTTCGATCGAGCTCTTCCCCCACTTCGTCTCCGGGCTCGACGGCCTCCTCGCAGACAGTCACCTGTGGGTCTTCGGCTGGTTCGAAGGCGCAGCGCGCACGACTCACGCGCGCGGCCGCAGCATGCCCGACGGCGCCCCGACGCGCGGCGTGTTCGCCATGCGCTCCCCTGCCCGCCCCAACCCGATCGCGCTGACCGCCGCGAGGCTGCTGCGCATCGACGGAAACGTCCTGCACCTCGATCGCCTCGACTTCCGTGACGGCACCCCTGTCCTCGACATCAAGCCCTACAGCCCGGGCTGGGACTTGATCCCCTGCGCGCTCTCCGCACACCGCTACGATCCCAACCGCTACGACCAGGAGGAGCTCCGGATCGCGATCGCTCGTGACGCCGTCAACGCCGTCGGCCCCGACGCTCTCGAGGATCCGCTCATCCGCAACACCGCCGAGGGACTCGCTCGCCTCATCATCGAAACCCGCGTCGATCCGCGCGACCCGCACGTCTCCTTCGAGGTCGGCCACCTCGACGGCCGCGTCGAGGTCCTGCTCTGCGTCGCCGGCTCCTCCTTCGGCAACCGCCGCCTGCGCTGCGTCCCCCTCCCTCCCGATGTCCTCGTGGCCGTCGTCGACGACCGAGGACCACGCTGGGAGATCGTGGAGACGCTCGGGCGCGTCGCGCTCAGAGCGAGTCAATCCCTGGGCGCTTCCAGCAGCACGTAGCGGAGACCTTCGCGCGTCCCGATCGTCGCGCGATGGTGGAACCGACCCCGTACCCATCCCATGCGCGCGATCCTCGACTCCACTCCACGCGCGTAGCGCCCCTGCTCCCACGCCTCCGATGCCCCCGTGCCCGCCGGAAGCAGCAGCACGATCGTGCTCACTCGCTTGCCCGCCAGGAGCATCGGGGTGATCGCCTTCGTCGTGTGCCCCCCGGGCAGCGACGCGATGTCGGGATCCGTCAGCCCCGCCAGATCCATCACGTCGCCCGAATGCGCTGCCCCGACCCACCCGACGTCCAGCGCCGCAACCACCGAATCATCGCGAAGCTCGGCGTGCGTGTACGCGATCAACTCCGCGCGATCGGCTCCCACCCTCCCGGCGTCGATGCCCACTCGAAACCATACCCACCCCTGCCCTGCCGCGCAGAGCGCGCCTCGGACGAGCGACGAAGGCCATCGCGTCGCGGACGCCAGGTGGGCGAACACGATCGCCAGCGACGGGAGCACCGGAGCGAACAGTCGCGACATCGGCATCCAGTCTCCCCCGACGGCGACAACCGTCAGGGTGTGGGCGGCAAACGCGGCCAGGATCACCCTGGGCCAGGGGGCGAGCGCCAGCCAGCCACGCGGCGCAATCACCGCGAGCGGCGGCCCGGCGATGAGGAGCGTGGCCGCCGCATACACCAGTCCGTGCTGCAGATCGCTCGGCTTGGCGCGCAGCGCAAGCGGCGCCACCGATCCGAACAACACCACGCGCAACACGCACATCCCGAGAAATGGAGCAGCCGCGACGACAGCGTGGAGAGTCGTTCGTCCTACGACATTCCTGGGAGCAGCCTTGTCGTTGGCGGACTCCCGCGCCTCGAGCAGCCCGCGTCCGACGCCCATGACGACCGCCCAGATGACCATCTCGGGCCGGAACATCGCGACGCAGCCCCCGATCAACGAGCCC
>JAKLDZ010000631.1 GCA_022703255.1 Myxococcota bacterium
ATGGCGATGGCGGTCGGCTTGAGCTTGTTCGCAACGGGGTGTGCGTCCGAAGACGAGGCGACGACGACGCCCGGCATCAACACGCCGTGCGGTCCCGCGAATTGCAGCGGCTGCTGCGACAAGAACGGGGAGTGCGTCACGCAGCCCACCGCATCGAGCTGCGGAACGAAGGGCGCGTCGTGTACGGCGTGCGGCTCCGACCAGTCGTGCAAGAGTGGCAAGTGCGTCGACAACGCGTGCGGCGTCTCCAACTGCGCCGGGTGTTGTGACAACGGCGCGTGCGTGTCGGGCGGGTCGGAGAGCGCGTGCGGCCGAGGCGGCATCGCGTGTTCGGCGTGCGGCGACAGCCAGAGCTGCGTGTCGGGTGCGTGCGTGACGAGTGAGACGTGCGACGCGAACACGTGCGCGAACGGCTGCTGCTACAAGGGCGTGTGCATGCCGGGCACCAACGGTGCGGCGTGCGGCAAGGGCGGCGCCGAGTGCAAGGAGTGCGCTGCGAAGGAGCAGTGCGAGGCGCAGGCGTGCAAGGCGATGACCTGCGACGCGACGTCGTGTGCGAGCGGGTGCTGCTACAACGGGACGTGCATGCCTGGGACGGCGACCGGAGCGTGCGGCACCAAGGGTGCGGAGTGCAAGGCGTGCGCGAACGGCGAGCAGTGCCAGAGCGGAGCGTGCGTGAAGGTTGCCTGCAGCGCGAGCACCTGCAACGGGTGCTGCGACAAGAACGGCAACTGTCAGCCGGGCAGCAATCAGACCGCCTGCGGCACCGGTGGCACCGCCTGCCTCGAGTGCACTTCGGAGCAGGCGTGCGTGAACGCCAAGTGCGAGACCCAGTCGCAGAACTGCGGCCCGTCGAACTGCTCGGGCTGCTGCGACTCGCACGGCACCTGCCAGCCGGGTGACGTGGCCGACCTTTGTGGCACGGGCGGTGGCGCGTGCAACGCTTGCGGCACGGGGCGAGCCTGCGTGAGCGGCGATTGCACCTGCACCGCGGCCTCGTGTCCCGATGGCTGCTGCCAGGGCGACATGTGCATGTCCGGCGCCCAGCAGTCCGCCTGCGGCAAGAACGGCGCCCAGTGTGCCGTCTGCTCCGGCGCCGACAAGTGCGTCGACCAGGCGTGCAGCACCACCTGCGGACCGACCACTTGCGTCGGCTGCTGCGAGAACAACGTCTGCAAGGGCGGCAGCGATGTCGCCGCCTGCGGGACCAACGGCCAGGAGTGCGCCGCTTGCACCGGCGACCAGCAGTGCGTCAACGGAACCTGCAACAGCGCCACCACCTGCGGCCCGGGCAACTGCACCGGTTGCTGCAAGGGCGGCGTTTGCCAGGCAGGCACCGTCGACACTCTCTGCGGCGCCGGCGGCGCCGTGTGCACCTACTGCAAGTGGTACCAGGCCTGCTCGTCCAAGGCCTGCAAGTTCGACGAGACCTCCCTGTGGTTCGTGGACATCGTCGAGGTCACCATCGAAGACACCGGCTACAAGTGGGACCCCGGCTCCGGTGACACGATCAAACCCGACGTCTTCGTCGAGTTCAGCACCGGCACCGAGTCGCACACGACGGCCACGATCGACAACTCGTTCACGCCGGTGTTCAACGAGTACATGTTCCTCGTGCCGGCCTCCGACCTGTTGACGGAAGTCCACTACGTCATCAAGGACCGGGACACGCTCTTCCACGACACGGTCTGTGACGTGACCGAGGTGATCTACCAGTCCGAGATCGAGAACGGTTCGGCAACCATCTACACGTCGTGCGCCAACGGGATGGTGTCGATCAAGCTCAAGTTCTACTGATTCACGACGCGGGGTGTCGCGTGCGACGGCGCGGCACCCCACACGCTCGTGCGCTCAGGGAGGTCCCGTGCCCGTCTCCTCTTCTCGCCCCCTCTCTCCCGAAGTGTCCGTCGCGCTCCTCTCCCTGTACAAGCCGATCGCGCGGACCCCACAACAGCTCTTCGTGCTCGTGCGCCTGCGCAGCGAACAGGAGCCCGAACCCACTCAACAGCAACAGCCCGTTCACCTCACCGTCGCCCTCGATCGCTCAGGATCCATGCAGGGGCGCAAGATCGAAGCCGCTCTCGCAACGATGAACGCCCTGGTCGAGGAGCTGGGCCCGGAGGACCGGTTCGCGCTCGTGTCGTTCGCCAACTCCGCGGAGGTTGCCGTCCGACCATGCGCCATGACGGCACAGGCAAAGAACCTCGTGCGCGCGGCGCTCGCCGGGATCGTGGCCCACGGCGGGACTGACCTTTCGGGCGCCGTGCTGCTGTCGCTGGCCCTGGGGCGCGACGAGGTGTCGGCGGGACCACGGCACGTGATCGTGCTGACCGACGGCGAGCCGACGACCGGAGTGACGGACGACGGTCAGATTCTCAAGCTGGCCGGGGGAGCGATGGGCGGGGCGACGCTCAGCACGTTCGGCTATGGCGACGACGTGCGATCCGAGCTTCTCGGCCGCCTCTCGGATCTCGGCAAGGGCAACTACCACTTCGTCGAGGGCACCGAGCCTCCCGTCGAGGCCTTCGCCAGCGAGCTCGGACGTCAGAGGTCCCTGCTCGGGGTCGAAGTGTCCCTGCGCCTCGAG
>JAKLDZ010000632.1 GCA_022703255.1 Myxococcota bacterium
AAGACGACATCGAGGTCGGGCTGATCTACTTCGGTGCGCGGTACTTGAATCCGCAGCTTGGCAGGTGGATTTCGGCTGACCCGCTGGCGGTGCATGCGCCGGGGGAAGACGACGCGGATCTCAATCTGTATGCCTATGTGAGCGGGCGAGCCCTGGTCGATGTGGACCCGGTCGGACTAGCGGTAGCGACTCCCAAGAATTTCGACTGGTCGGGCGGGCTCGACGCTGTTGCGGAGTACTTCTACAAGGAAGGTGCGCAACAGTGGGCGGCAGGCAACAAGGCGACTGGGGCGGCCTATGGAGTTCTTGGGGCGTTCGCTCAAGGCGGCCCGACTATTGTGCAGACGTTGGCTCCGTTCGCGAAGGTCGGGGCTACGCGGACCCCCGGGATGAAGTCGGCCCCGGGCACGACAGGCGCTCCGTCCGCGAAGACGAGCCCTCCACCTAAGACGACGACACCTGCACCAAAGTCGGTGCCGACTGCGCAGGGCCGTGGTGGCAAGACTCCCGGAGCAAGCGCGCCTCCGCGCAGCAGGCCCAAACCGCCCGCATCCGTACAAAAGCAATCGGCTGGTACAACAAACGGGGAAGGAGCTACACCCGAGCCCGCACCAACTGAGGCAGGCAAGCAGGGACCGACGGAAGCGTATAACCGCGCCAAGCACTACGGGCGCACCCCGACCAAAGCTGACCGCAAGGCGGTCGGAGTTGGGGAGGGCGAGGTGGCTGACCATGACCCGCCGCTGGTGAAGAGGTACTACGAGGGCGATCCCGCCAGAGGCGAGAAGCCCGGCTATCGGATGACTCCTCAGGAAAGGGCTGCGAGCGCATCGGATCGCACGCGGATGGCCCCACAGCCAAAGCAGGAATCCAACGCGCAGGGGGGCAAGATGCGTCAGTACAGCGCTGAGCAGAGAAAGGCGAACGGACTATGACTGCGAGCCCATACGCAGAGGCAATCGAGCGTCACTATGCCGAGAATTGGTCTGCACCTTTCGACTCTGTTCGTTGGGAGAAGGGGCCAGTCGATGATCTACCAGGGGAATTTCGGGTGCTTGTGATAAGGCGCGCCGCGGACATGGTTGCGCTTGCCACAAGATGCATGTCGCAGCCCGAAGACCAGGAACGGCTCGAAGTTCACATGCTATGCCACCCAGACTGGCTGAATAAGCTCGAAATCGCTGAGATTTTGACTGCCGTTGCGCACTACCACAGAACCGGAAGTCCACTGGGGATCGGCCACTCCGTTAACTTTGGTCGGCCGTGGATCTCTCGCTCTGCATGTACGCACGGACTTCTGTCTCTGCCCTATCTCGATGGTCCAACACTCGAATGGCTGGCAGAACCATCGGTCCGCTTTCTTTGGCTCATTCCTATCACGCCGGGAGAGGTTCTGTTCAAGAAGGAGCACGGCCTGGAGGCTCTAGAGGAACGGTTCGAGAGCGAACGATTCAATTTCCTTGATCCCTTGCGACCGTCAGTGGTGTGAGTCTTTCGACACTCGATGCCAGCCCGCCCG
The DNA here is from genome assembly GCA_022703255.1 of Myxococcota bacterium. Taxonomy (GTDB): domain Bacteria; phylum Myxococcota_A; class Polyangia; order Polyangiales; family Polyangiaceae; genus JACRCQ01. The sequence continues at coordinate 1,520 of JAKLDZ010000632.1, forward strand.
GACAGGTGCCCGGCTGCGGGCGGGCTCTCTTGCCCGAGATCACGCCGCCGCCATCTTCGCAATCTGACACGGCACGAAGGGCTTCCCCGCTCGGGAAACGTGCCCCGCATGGGCAAGCTCTGAAGCCACGGCACGAAGGCTCATCCCCTGCTGGCGCAGGGAGCGGGCCAGCTCGACAGCGGCCAGCTCGGCGGCGATGGCTTCGAGCTTCCCAGTGTCGTCCAGCTTGTACCCAAACCGCACCTTGCCGCCCGTGTACTCGCCCCTGGAAGCCATGTGTCGCATCGCCATCGAGGTCCGCTCCCGAACCTGATTGCGCTCAAGCTCGGCGGCCCCGGCCATCACCGTGAGGAAAAACCTGCCCATCGCGCTCGACGTGTCCACGGCACTGCCGCCGATGTGCACGAGGTGAAGGGCGACACCGGCCTTGTCCCATCCCGAGATCACGGTGAGGCAGTCGGCGCAATTCCTGAACAACCTATCGAGCTTGAGCGCCACGACGGCGTTGACCTTGCGGGCACGGACGAGATCAAGGACACGCTTGCCCCCATCCCTGGTCGAGAGAGGCTTTCCGGCGCTGACCCCGGCGTCGATGATGACCTCGACCAGGTTGAGCCCGCGCATGGCGCAGTAGGCTCGGATGCGGGCTTCCTGTGCTTCGAGCGAGACGCCCTCGTTGGCCCGTCCCTCGACTGCCAGTACAGTCGGAACCGGCTCCCTCTCCGAAGCGGACCCGGTCTACGACGCAGCGGCCTGGACCGCCTACGGTCTCTGACCGACTGCGAAGGCACGATCACCCTTCGCACGAAGTACCACGCGCTGTCCGCAGACGCCTGGGATGCGGAGGATATCGGACCCGGCGTTCACGAGGGCACGTACGCGACCGAGGTCAAAGACGGCCACGGGCGGGTCAAGAGCACGGTGGAGCGCGTGCGCGCAGGCGCGGTGGTGGAAGAGCGCCGCGTGGTGTTCGAGTACCTGCCCGGCGGAGAGGTGTCGAAGATCCGCCGGGAGCGCGGCAGCGACAGCGTCGAGCGCACGATTGCGTACGACTC
>JAKLDZ010000633.1 GCA_022703255.1 Myxococcota bacterium
ACCTGATGGAGAAGATCAACGAGGTGGCGACTCAGAAGTCCAAGAAGGTCATCAAGACCTGGTCTCGCCGCTCGACCATCATCCCCGAGGCGGTCGGCATGACGTTCGCCGTGCACAACGGACGCAAGTTCGTCCCCGTGTTCGTCACCGAGAACATGGTCGGTCACAAGCTCGGTGAGTTCGCTCCGACCCGCACCTTCCACGGCCACTCCGGTGACCGCAAGGCCAAGGTCGCCGCAGGTCCGGGCGCTGCCAAGGCGCCCAAGAAGTAACCCCCCTCTTCTCCCTCCACACCCTCTCTCCCACGCCCATCAAGCCCTTTGCGGCGAGCTCTGACGTCCAGAAGGCTCGGGCCGCCGGCGACCTGCGATCAACGACCTCGCACGTCTCAACCGCGCAGGCCAACTCGTCTCTCCGCCCGCACTCGGTTGCCCCCCCAAGCTCACTTCACCACGCGAGCGTCGCGCTCGCGTACTTGCACGTCGGCTCGCAGTCCGGTCCGTTGGGCTGCAGGGTCGCGTACTCCGGCGTGAACGACTGCTCCGCCAGCTTCGTCGCATCGCGGCTGACCGTCATCGTGACCGTCTTCGGATACGTGTCCGAGAACCTCACCTCGTAGAGCGACTGCTCCGTTGGCTCCAGCTCCGATCCCGACGTCCCCAGGGTGACACCGGCGGCGTCGCACGCGCTCTGCGGGCCCGTCTTCGGCAGCGGAAGCGCCGCCGTGCACACGATGGTCCGATCGTCCGCAACGATCGCGATCTGATACGCGCCCGCGCTCCAGGCATCGGACTGCAGGTTGACGACGAATCCGTTGGCGCACCCCATGGTCGTGCAGGCCCTGTCCGTATCGACTCCGTTCCCGCAGGCCGTGAGGAGCATGGCGAGGAGCAGCGCTCCGGGGGGGTAGTGTCTCATGGCCATGACTCCACGCACATTCCGGACCCGTCCCTTCCTGGCGTGATCCTGCGGAGATCGAGAACATGGGTGGCACATTCCGACGCAAGGATCGGACACCGAAGCCGGGCGACGCGTCAACACCGCAACCGGCTTCGCGCTCCGTTCCACGACGCCCCCTCCCCCGGTAGACTCCCCGGTCCATGGCCCGCAAAAGCAACCACCTCGGCGATTCCCACAACTTCGGAAGGCGCGTCTCGATCCGCAATGGCCGGATCTGCAAGCCTCGCACGGTGGCCTGGGAGCAGCTCATGCTCTCCGCTTCCAGCCCGCTCAGGAAGCTCCTCGATTCGGAAGCCGAACGAGACGGTCTTGGGAAACACGCCTTCGCGTTCCTGCCGGATCTGAGGTTCACCCCCTCTCCCGACCGGATCGGAGGCGAGGTCGAGCAGGTCCGGCTCCGACCGCTGGGCACCCCGTCGGAAGCACGGCGGCGTGAGCTTGCCCAGGTGGTGGGACGCTCGATCGCCCTGTGGAGCTGGTTCGGCGTGTCGGACCTGCATTGGGAGAACCTCGCCCTCGGCGCCGACGAGCGCAGTCGCGTGGTGTTCTCTCCGCTCGACATCGAGATGATTCTCGCCGACCTGTCGATGCCCACCGAGACGAAGCTCATTCCCGACGCGGATCCCGAGTACGCTGAGGTGTGCCGACACGCGTGCGGCGTGCGTCGCGTGCTCCCCTATCTGGGCAAGCCGATCGAGGCCGACGATCTGCTCGCCATCGCTGCAGCGTACCGCTCCACGCTCGAGTTCCTCGACCGTCACGCCCGTGCCATCGCCGACGTGCTGACGCGTCTTCCCGCACTGAGGGAGACGCCCATTCGGGTGTTGTTGCGGGGAACCGATCAGTACGTGCGCGCCGCTACGGAGCCGGTCTGGCCTCCGCTCCTCGACGAGGAGCAGGAGCAGATGGCGCGCGGCGACATCCCCTACTTCTTCCGCCTGTATGGGCGTGCGGGGATCCACTACTACGCGGACGAGTCGCTGCAGCGCATCAAACGGTTGCCGCTCGAGGGCGACGTCCCGCAGCTCGACCCCATCCTGCAGCTCTCCCGTGGACTGCGTTCCCCCGGCCGCGAATCCCTGCGCGACAAAGGGCTCTTCGCTCTCCTCGCTGCCTTCGACTCCTCGTCCCTCTCCGGCACCTACCGGAACGAGGCCCTCGAAGTTCGTTTCGGAACCCGATCGATCGTCGTCTCCCTGCCGAACGGCGACGAGATGCGCGCGTCGCGAAACCTGAGCGCCTTCGTCGGAAGCGTCTACCTGAACTGTCGCTGCGGTGAGGTGCGCTCCGTCTTCGTGCCGCACGTCACCCTGTGCGAGGCTGCACCCGCCTGACCTCCCGTGCTTTCTGCATGCAAGGCCCAGGGACGCATAGTAGCTTCGGCCATCCCCATGCTCCCCTCCTGTGAGAAGTGCCGACGCCCGACTGTCGTGTGCGTGTGTGATCGCATCGTCTCGTACCCGACCGATCGTCGCGTGCTGATCCTGCAGCACCCCCAGGAGCAGGACGTTCTCCTGGGAACCGCCCAGCTTCTGATCGCGAGCCTGCCCAAGGCGAAGCTCGTCGTGGGCCTGAGCTGGCGGAACCTCGCGCACGTCCTCGACGAG
>JAKLDZ010000634.1 GCA_022703255.1 Myxococcota bacterium
CCAGCCGCGCGCCCAAATTTTCTGGAGGGATTAGCTTTCGAGGAAGGCGACGCCCGGGAGGACCTTGCCTTCAAGGAGCTCGAGGCTGGCGCCACCGCCGGTGGACGACGTGTCCCTGGGCGGAGCCGACTGCGCGCCGCTGCTCATGGGGGCCGCGGCAGTGCTCTACGCATTTCCGGAGCAGGAGCGGCTCATCCAGGCCGGAGCGGCGTGCGCGCCGCGTCACGACGCCGTCGTCATCGGCGCTTGCTCCGAGCCGACCTCGTCGAAGGCGACCTCGGGCTTCACGTCACCGCAACCGGTAGCCGGTCCCTTCGTCCTGTCGGTGGGGGTCCACGGGGCGTCATCGGAGCGGCTCGTTCAGGCCTTCCGTGCGTTCCGAGACGCGCACGCGTCGACCCCCTTCGAGGACGACGAGCGCGGCACGTTCGAGGGACGGGACTTGCGGCTGGTGCTGGCCGGGGACTTCGCGCACCCGTTTGCGCCCGAGGATCGAGTGCTGGGGATCGGCCCGGTGGAGGACGCGGTTCGAGGCTCCCTGGTGCGGTCGGCGCTCGCGGTCGTTCATGTCGATCCCGCTGCGCAGCTTCCGGTGCAGCTCATCGAAGCCTGGGGAGCCGGCAAGCCGGTCGTCGTGGTGGATGCGAATCCGTTGCTGCGCGCATCGGCGGGGCGTCTCGCCCTTCGGCACGCCTGCGATCCGTTCACGTTCCCGTCGTGCCTGGCGGCGCTGCTGGCATCCCGCGCTCCGCGAAGCACGCTGTCGCAGCAGGTCCGCGCCCATGCACAGCGTGTCTTCTCGCCGGCGCAGGTCGTCCATGCGCTCGAGGAGAGCCTGGCGTCCCTCGGTTCTTCGCGCTCCGCGCGCGCGTGAGCCCTCGCTTCTTCGCGTCCGAGCAGCGGCGACGACCCGAGCTACTTGCGTCCGCCTCGGATGGCGTCGCGATGCTCGTCGAACGACTCGCTGAACGTGTGGCGGCCGTTGCCCCGCGAGACGAAGAACTGGTAGCGGGTCTGGGCCGGGGACAGTACGGCCTGCAGGGACTTTTCCCCGGGATTTGCGATCGGTCCCGGGGTGAGCCCGGGATGGGCATAGGTGCTGTACGGGTTGGCCGGATCGTGGATCATTGCGGGCGTGACCTTGCCGTCCGGGGACTCGCAGCTCGGCAGCTTGTAGAACAGGCAGCCGTAGCGCGCGGTCGGATCGCTCTGCAGCTTGCGTCGATCGACCTTCTGGTTCGTGTCTCGCAGACGGTTGAGGAACACGCTGGCGATCAGGGGGCGCTCGTCGTCGACGGCGGCTTCCTTCTCCACGATCGACGCGAGGATGATGGCTTCGTGGCGGCCCATGCCGAGGGAGCTCTTGAGGTCGGCGAGACCGGCGGCGAACTGGTCGAACAGCCGCGCGTAGCGTCGATCCGACTCGATCACCATGCGGCGGACGATCTCCCTGGGGTCAGCGTTGCGCTGCAGCTCGTAGGTAGCGGGGAACAGGTATCCTTCGGCATCGGGGGCTGCGAGACGCAGCTCGGTCAGCAGCGAGCGATCGACGCAGGCGGCCAGGAGAGCGCGGGACGAGCACACGCCGGCATCGTGCATGCGACGGGCGATTTCGAACTTGTTGAGCCCTTCGGGGATGGCGACACGGACGGTCGCTCCGCCGGGGAGCCGCCGCAGCCGGCGCAGCAGCGTGCGGGGAGACATGTCGTCGCTCAACAGGTGAACGCCCTCGTTCACCTGCGAGGTGCCGCCCGAGAGCGCGGCGTACATGCCGAAGAGCCAGGGAGCGCGGACGAGTCCGGCCTCGGACAGGCGCGAGGCCGCCTGGAACGACGTTGTTTCAGCGGTCCACTCGACCTCGACGTGCTTGCCGTCGCCGGGGCCCGGCATCAGGACGAAGCCGGCCATCAGGACGAGGAGGATCGCGAGGCAGGAGCCGGCCGCGATGAGTCCGGTGCGCATGCCGCGAGGGAGCGGAGGGCGTCGCGAGCCGACCGGGGTGGGTGGTCCGGAGCGGATGCGTCGCGCAGGGGCTTTTCGTGCACGGGGCTTGGGAGCGGGAGCGGTCTCCTCGACCGCCGCGGCGTCGGGCTTGGGCGCGCGGGGGCGCTTCTTTCGTGGAGCCGGAGGCCCCGAGGGACGCTGGGTCACCGAGCCTCCGGTCGGCGCGCGTCGAGCCAGGTTTGAAGGAGGATGCAAGCGGAGGCGGAGTCGACATGGGCGCGGCTCTTGCGTGCATCCATGCCTCCTTCGCGCAGCCGGCGGGTCGCTTCGACGGTGGTCAGGCGCTCGTCGATGGTGTCGACGGGCAGGCCGGTCGCCTGGGCGAGTTCCTCGGCGAAGGCCAGGGCCTTGCGCGCGGCGGGGCCGGGCAGACCGTAGGAATCGAGGGGGATGCCGACGACGAAGCGTTCGAGCTCCTCGGTTTCCACGAGGCGTTGGAGCTCGCCGATGGCGCGTTTGCGGTCGCGTCCGTCGAGTGCGGGGCGGGGATGGGCCATGAGGCCGAGCTCGTCACAGATGGCGAGTCCGATACGAACCTTGCCGAAGTCGAGGGCAGCGA
>JAKLDZ010000635.1 GCA_022703255.1 Myxococcota bacterium
GTGCCGTACAGCGCGGTGCTGGGGACGGTGCCGGAGTTGCGGATCCTGCTGAAGGAGGCGAAGCAGGCGAGGGCGCTGGAGGGGCGGCGGACGCTGCTTTTCATCGACGAGATCCACCGTTTCAACAAGGGGCAGCAGGACGCGTTCCTGCCCTATGTGGAAGACGGGACGGTGACGCTGATCGGTGCGACGACGGAGAACCCGTCGTTTTCGGTGAACGCGGCGCTGCTGTCGCGCTGCAAGGTGTTCCGGCTGCAGTCGCTCGGGGTGGACGCGGTGGCGTCGATGCTCGAGCGAGCGCTGGGGGACAGCGAGCGCGGGCTGGGGGCGCTGGGGATGACGTCGTCGCCGGAGGCGCTGCGCGCGATCGCGGAGCTGTCGGACGGCGATGCGCGCCGCGCTCTGAACAGCCTGGAGATGGTGGCGGAGTACGTGCGATCGCAGGAGGGGACGGAGCTGACGCTGGAGGCGGTGCGGCAGACGCACGAGCACCGTCCGCTGCTGTACGACAAGTCCGGGGAGGAGCACTACAACGTCGTCAGCGCGTTCATCAAGTCGATGCGGGGATCGGATCCGGACGCGGCGATCTACTGGTGCATGAGGATGCTGGAGGCGGGGGACGATCCGTTGTTCGTGCTGCGGAGGATGTTGATCTTCGCGAGCGAGGACATCGGCAACGCGGATCCGCGGGCGCTGCAGGTGGCGGTGGCGGCGGACGAGTCGTTTCGCCGGATGGGGATGCCGGAGGGGTACTATCCGATCGCGCAGGCGGTGTTGTATCTGGCGAGCGCGCCGAAGTCGAACTCGGTGGGGACGGCGTGGATGGGTGCGAAGGCGGAGGTGCAGAGGAGCGGGGCGTTGCCGGTGCCGCTGAAGCTGAGGAACGCCTCGACGCGCCTGATGAAGGACGAGGGGTACGGCAAGGGCTACGAGTACGCGCACGCGCATCCGGACCACCACGTGGCGGGGGAGACGTATCTGCCCGACGAGCTGGAGGGGAAGCGATTCTACGAGCCCGGGGAGCAGGGGCTCGAGAAGGCCATTGGAGAGAGGCTGCGTTGGCTCCGGAGCCGGGGACGCGGCGAGCCTACTTGACGCAGTAGGCTCCATCGGAGTCGAAACCGGCGACCATCTCGTCGTAGCGGGCCTCGAGCTCGGCCAGCCGTTTCTCGTACTGGTCCGGCGAGAGGGTACCTGCGTCCCGCAGAAAGCGAAGAGCCTCCAGCTCGCGATCGAACCAGGCGTCGGCGTCGAAGTTGTACGTCATGGGAACCGGCCGGGTCGTTGCCCGAGCCCGACCTATCAGAGCCCCAGGGTCGCGTCGAGCAGGTCGAGGACCAGATGCGAGTCATCGCCGTCCGGATCGTCTCCCCAGCTCGACCCCTCGGGATGCGGTCCCACGAGGCCCAGGGCCCCGGCGTCCACCTTCGCCACGATCGCCGCGATCTTGTCGTCGTCGCCGTAGCGGGCGATCACGGTTGCGCCGGCGGCGTCGGCGACGTTCTGCGGCACGTGGAAGCCGCCCTCGTAGTACAGGAATCGGGTCGAACCCCGCCAGCTCACGGGGACGAAGGAGTCGCTCTTGGCGTCGTTCCAGGTTGGCGTGGGGCCGGGGAGCAGGCCGATACCGTAGGAAGAGGCGTAGAAGCCGCCCATGCAGAACCCCAGATAGCGGCCTCCAGCCCGCACGAAGTTGGAGATGAGCGTTCCGCGCGCGCTGCCGATGGCGCCCACCAGTCCGGAGAGGTTCCCGTCGCCGCCGGGTTGCACGTACAGCGTGGCCCCGGCCAGGGCCGAAGCGGTGATGTCGTCGGGGCCGACATACTGGATCTGCCAGCTCCGCACGTCCTTCTTCAAGGCCTTCGCCACGGCCTGGTGGCATCCGTCGCAGCCGCCGACACCGTCGTAGATGAGCGCGATCGGCGAGTCCGCAATGCCCGTGTCCGCTCCGACGTCGCTCGTGGCGTCCGCGATGCCAGTCTCCGATTGCGTGGCATCGGCGGGAGGCGAATCGGCCGCTTGGGAATCGGATGCGTTCGAATCGGGTAGAGGGGAATCGTTTGCCACGGTGTCGGCGGCTGCGGTGTCAAGGAGTGCTGCGTCGGCCGCAGCGGAGTCGGGTGCGCCCCCGTCGTCGGGAGAGGCAGGAGCTACCTCGTCGCTGTCGCTACAGCCGATCAGGGCCGAGGAGAGGAGGATGCCACAAGCGGAGTGAAGGAGAGGGCGAAGGATGGTCATGCGCGGGCTTCTCTTGGTGTGGGGCGATGACAACGCGGCGTCGCGGGAGATCGCAGGGGAAGCGCGTCGAGGACAACCGGCAAGAACCGGGCCGTAGTCGCCGGGGGGCGGTCTCGGAGCGGGATCCTGGCACAGGTGTTGCGGGGCGAAGGGCGCCGGGCGTAGCTTGCGGCGAGGCAGCCGCGGCGGGCCCGAGAACGATCGCCCCCAGGAGACGGACATGACGGTGGAGAAGCTTCTTGCGTGTGCGGTGATGGCGACGTTTCTGGCGGGATGCGGAGAGGATGCCGGGAGCGGGACACCGGAAGAGGCAGACGCGGGGGT
>JAKLDZ010000636.1 GCA_022703255.1 Myxococcota bacterium
CAGGTGACGGAACGAATCCGCCAGTGCCCGATCCGTTTTCTCGTCTTGGGGAGAAAACTTATCGAAGCCGGTCGGATGACTGTGAACCTTCAAGAACACAAGACCGCGGGAAGCGGCTTTCTCAAGCAAGGGAACCACGAGTTCGACTGGGGCCAGGAGGTCCTCGGGCTTCGGATGGGCGAGGCCCACCACAAGTACCTGAGCGCGAACATCCGGCAGGAGAGCACCGGTGTGGCTCCGGACTTCATCCAGCGGTACCTCATCGTCCCGGTGCAGGGGGTGAAGGTGGGGCTCATCGGGGTCACCGCTCCCAGCACGGTTACGGCAACGACTCCGAAGAACGTGGCGGGGCTCGTGTTCGACAACATTCGCGAGACCCTGGATGCGGTCGTCCCGGAGGTGCGCGGTGCGGGGGCCGAGGTGGTGGTGGTGTTGGCGCACGAGGACTACCTGCCGATGATCCTGGTGGCGGAGACGACGACGTCGAAAGCGGATCTGATCCTCGCGGGGCATGGACACGTGCTGGCGCACACGATCGCGAAGAGCGGCACGCCGGTGGCATCCTCCGGTTCGTACTGGATGGCGTACACGCTGGCGAAGCTCACCTATGACCGCTCGCAAGGGAAGGTGACGGCATCGACAGTGGAGCAGCGGGAGGTAGCGTACGACTCCGCGGGGCCGAACCCGGTGGAACCCGATCCGGAAATGGAATCGTTGGTGGAGGAGTGGCAGACCAAGCTCGACGCGGTCCTGGGGGAGACGATCGGCTACACGGAGACGGGGATCGCGTATCCGAGCTGGGCCATGGGCAACTGGGCGTGCGACGCGTGGCTCTCGGTGGTGCCCGACGCGGACGTCGCGGTGCAGAACTTCGGCGGGCTCCGTCAGCCCGTGGCGAAGGGGCCCATCACCAAGCAGACGGTCTTTGACGTCATGCCGTTCGAGAATCGCCTGATGCAGGTCCAGGTGACGGGCGCGCAGCTTCTCGAAAACATCAAGATGGCAGTTGGGAAGTACGTGATATTCGGTGGAGGCTATCCCGCTGTGGGAGGAATGACCTTCACCGGTACAGGTGACGCTCTCGTCATCACGCTCGAGGGTGGAGTGCCCCTGGATCTGGCGAAGACCTACAAGGTCCTGATCAACGACTACATGTACGGGGGCGGGAACAACTACCTTTTCGGAACGCAGGATCCGAACGCGACGGATCTCGGCATGAACTATCGCGATCCGGTCATCGCGTGGACGGAGCAGTTGGGCTCGTCTTCCACCGACCCGCTCGAGAGCCACGTCGATCCAGCGCCGCGCAACCAGTAGGCCGAGGCTTCCGACGATGCAGGGGGAGACGCTGGAGGAACGCGGGGTCGATTCGATGCGAACGGGCGGTGCGGACGACGCGGGCAAGTCGTGTAGGATTGGCCATGGCCTCGACTCGCGCTATCGCGCTGCAACAGTTCCAGAACCGGATCGCCGATCTGCTCGGTTGTCGAACGGAGACTCGCGCTTCGCTCGTGTCGGGGATGCTCCACCGCAACCCCAGCGAAGCGGCTGCCTACTGGCTTCAGCTCGTTGTGAGCATAGGGATCGCGACTCTGGGGCTGGTGCTGGGGAGCACGGCGGCAGTCATCGGAGCGATGCTGGTGGCGCCGCTGATGGGTCCCATCGTGGGCCTTGCGATGGGGCTGGCCACCGGCTCCCCGTTCCTGGTTCTCCGCTCCGGTTGGCGCGTGGTGGCGAGCGTGGTGGTGGTCGTGGGGGGAGCCGCCCTCATCACGGTGATGCTGCCCTTCCACGAGGTGAACGCCGAGATCGCGGCGCGCACGACACCGACGGCGCTGGATCTGCTCATTGCCGCGTTTTGCGCTCTTGCTGGGGTGTATTCCACGCTGCGGCCCGGGTCGGACACGACCGCGACGGCGGCTGGCACTTCGATCAGCATCTCGCTGGTGCCCCCGCTGTGCGCAAGCGGCTATGGGGTTGGCACGACTGTCTGGTCGGTCGCGTCGGGTGCGGCCCTGCTGTTCCTGACCAACCTCGTTGCCATCGTGTTCGTCGGGACCCTCAGCTTCCTGGCAGCGGGATTCAACCAGGTGCCGGTGCGGGAGCTCGAGCACAAGGAGTTCGAGCACGCGGGCGACTCGCAGCTGTCGTGGCTGCTGACGCGGCGTCTCGACGGGTTGCTGGGTCCGCGCAGCGGGCCCTGGCTGCGGGTGCTCATGCCCTTTGTGCTGCTGGCTGTCGTGTATCTTCCCCTGCGCAGCGCGCTCGACGAGGTCGCCTGGGAGGTGCGCGTCCGGGCTGCCATCCGCGACTCCATCGGCACCGTCGCCCAACCCGTGGTGGAGAGCCGCGTGAGAGTGGAGCGCCACCGGGTGGAGGTGGCAGTCGTGCTGCTTGGCAAGAGCGACGATGCGGAGTCGGCGCGCGCCCGGCTCGAGCGCGAGCGCCGAGCTCGCCAAGGTCGGCCCGAGCAGCTCGACGAGCTTCGCCTCGGGCAGCGGCGCGTCGGGCAGCTCGAGCGGCACCGGATCGCCGAACCGCTGCTTCACGTC
>JAKLDZ010000637.1 GCA_022703255.1 Myxococcota bacterium
GCCGCCTTCGCCCAGCTGATGATCGGCAAGCTGGACCGGCTGTCGGATTTCGTCTCGGGGGTGTTCCGGCAGACCCCGCGGCTGGCGGGGTATTTCGAGCTGATCGACGCGGAGCCGGAGGTGGTGGACCGGCCCGACGCCCGGCCGCTGGAGGTGGCGGGGGGCCGGGTGGAGTACGAGGGGGTCGCCTATCGCTTTCCGGGGTCGGAGCAGGGGGTGTTCGGGCTCGACTTCGCGCAGCCGGCGGGTGCATGGACGTTGCGGGCGTCGCTCGAAGGCGAGTGGGTGCACGGGCTCTTCATGAACAACTACCGGGAGGATCCGATCGAGGACGTGTTCGTGGTGAACCTGGGCGTGCGGGGGCGTCGGGAGCTGGAAGACCGGGGCGTGGTGGTGGAGCCGTACCTGCTGCTGCGCAATCTGTTCGACAGCCGATACGCGTACGTGAGGGACTACACGATGCCCGGATTCCACGGGATGGCTGGGATGAAGGTGACGCTGTGAGCGGTCGGATCGGCGCGCGCGAGCTTGCGTACTGCGGGCTGTTCGGAGCGGCGGCGCTGCTGCTGCCGGTCCTGTTCCACCTGGTCCACCTGGGACGCGCGTTCATGCCGATGTACCTGCCGCTGGTTGCGCTGGGGTTCTTCGTGCGTCCGGCGCCCGCGGCGGTGACCTCGCTGGTGACGCCATTGCTGTCGGGCGCGCTGACCGGGATGCCTCCGTTCTTTCCTCCGGTGGCGCCGTGCATGGCGGTGGAGCTTGCGCTGATGAGCGGGTCGATCGCGCTGGTGGTGCGGCGCTGGCCGCGTGCCCATCCCCTGGCGGTCCTGGTCCCGGTGCTGCTCGCAGGGCGGGTGGCCTACGCCGCGATGATCTACGGGGTTTCCCTGGTGATCGAGCTGCCGGGGAAGTTCCTGGCCGGGGTGTCGTTGCTGAGCGGATGGCCCGGGTTGATCCTGATGGCGCTGGTGGTTCCTGTCGTGGCAAGAGTAGGGCGCTCCATCGCCCGGCCCGCCGCGGCGTGGGAAAGGGACAGCAGATGAACGGAAATGGGCGCGTCGCCTACTTCGACGGTATCGCAGACAAGTGGGATGGGTTCGATGACCCGGCGGCGCTGGGCACGCGGCTGCGCGAAGGGATCGAGGAGCTCGGGGTCGGGCAGGACGAGACCGTGCTCGACGTGGGGTGCGGCACAGGCAACCTGACGAACGCGCTGCTCGACCGGTTATCGTCGTCCGGGCGCGTCATCTCCGTGGACTTCTCGCCGAAGATGATCGCGGTTGCGAAGGGCAAGATCCAGGATCGCCGGGTCACGTGGCACGTGGCCGACGCGCGCCGTCTGCCGTTGGCGAGCGAGTCGTGCGATCGGGTGATCTGCTATTCGGTCTGGCCGCACTTCGAGGATCGCAGGGCGGTGGCCGAGGAGCTCTCGCGCGTGCTTCGTCCCATGGGGCGGCTGCACGTGTGGCACACGATCGGTCGCGGCAAGGTCAACGAGATCCACGCCGGGGCTGGGGAGGCGGTGAGAGGCGACGTGCTGCAGCCTGCGCAGGCGACGGCGGAGGTGCTTGTCGCGGCGGGATTCGAGGTGACGACGACGGTGGACGCGGAGGGGGGCTACCTGGTGTCGGCGACGAAGCTCGACGCGTAGCAGCCATGCGCGCGTCGCTTCACGGCGTGTGGGGGTGTGCGCGGGGGCCCGTGACGCGGCTCGCGCCTCCGACACGTCTTGTCGCAGGTGCAGGGGTGTTCGGCGCGTGCATGATCGCGCCTGCAGCCACACCGATCGGCTCTGCGAGCATCGCCTCGATCGCGCTGTCCTGGCTGCTCGCCTGCGGCGTCCCGTGGCGTGTCGCGCGGGCATCTCTGCTGCTGGGCGTCGTGCTGATCCTGCCCTATGCGGTGCTGGTCGCGTGGGTCGGCGATGGCGGAGGGGGCGTCCCGGTCGAGGCGTCGTGGTGGAAGCCCGCGGGCTTCGCGGTTCGGGGGATGGCGGGGATGCTGGTGTCGATCGGGACGGTGACAGCGCTGACGGCGAGCGATCTCCGCAACGCGCTGCGCCTGCTGCCGATCCCGGGGATGGTGTCGGCGATCGTGTTGCAGATCGTGCACCAGGCGGCGGAGCTTGGGGGGGAGACGCGCAGGATCGCGTCGGCGATGGCGGTGCGCGGAGCCTCGCGGGGGCGGGGTGGGTGGCGGGTGCTCATGGGGCTTCCGACGGTGTGGTTGCCTCGCGTGATCCTCAGGGCCGAGCGCGTGGGCGCGGCAATGGAGGTGCGGGGCTACTGCGAGCAGCCGGTGACGCCTGCGGAGAAGGGGGAGCTTCGCGCAGCGGACCTGATCGCGTGGGTCGCGGTGGCGGTGGCGCTCGCCGCATCGGTGGCGCTGCGATGGGTGAAGGTGTCATGAGGCCGGCGGAGCTCGAGTTGGAGCGGGTGACGGTGCGCTACGAGCGGCATGGCGCAGCCGTGCTCGACGGCGTGTCGTTTGCGGTCGGAGAGGGGGAGCGGGTCGCTCTGGTGGGGCTCAACGGCTCGGGCAAGACGACGCT
>JAKLDZ010000638.1 GCA_022703255.1 Myxococcota bacterium
TGCCGCCGCGACCGCCGGCCGATATGGGTAGGGGTAGTACGGCGCATAGGTGCCGTCGCCCGCCACGTCGCCCGACAGGCAGGTGCTGCGGCCACCGTGACTTCGTTGCGCACGTTGACCGTCGGGCCGCCCTTCGCCGGCTCGCCCACCGGAGGATGCATCGCACGCGCGTTCCGCTCCGCGCAGGTCCCGCCCTTCGACGGCAAGACCGTCTCCGTCGGCAAGACGGTCTCGCTCCGCTAGCCGCTCCTACTTCCCCGCCCGCTTGATCGTCACCTTCTTGATCTCCTGCGGCGTCTTCGGCTTGTCCTTCTTGTCCGTCGGCACCGTCGCGATCTTGTGGACCGTCGCCAACGGCTTGCACTCGCCGAAAATCGTGTGCCCCGCCTTGTCCAGGAACGCGTTCTTCGCATCCGTGATGAAGAACTGCATGCTGTTCGTGTTCCGCCCGCTGTTCGCCATGCACAGCTGCCCGGCACGATCGTGCGTCATCCCCTCCCAGATCTCGTCCTGGAAGAAGTACCCCGCGTTGCTCGCCTTCTCGCAGTCCGACTTGTAGCACCCCCCCTGGATCATGAACTTGCCGATCACTCGGTGGAATGAGCTCCCGTCGAACGCAGGCACGTCCTTCACCCACTTGCCCGTGTCGTCCTTGAACGGCCGCGTGCCCCGCGCCAACCCCACGAAGTTCGCTACCGTCAGCGGCGCCTTGTCGTCGAACAGCGTGCACGTCAGCTTGCCCGACGTCGTCTCGATCTCCGCGATCAGCTTGCCGCTCCCCTCCAGCCCCTTGGTGGCGTCCTCGAGCGTGAACCTGCCGTAGAACGGGTCGATGTCCGGTGCGGGCTTGGGCTTGGGTGTCTCTGCAGACGCCGACGCTGCGGGCGCTGCGCTCGCGGAGACGGCTGCGGAGGGCGCCGCGGGCGCGGCCTGCTTGTCCTCGCATCCGATCGTTGTGGAAGCTGCGAGCACGACGAACCACGGCCAGACATGGCGAGTACGCATGGCTCGTCGTCATGCCTTCGGCACGCGGCGGGGTCAAGCGAGCAGCCCACGGAAACGCGCCGCGGTGCGGCGTCGGGCGACGCACCCCGCACGGCCGATTGCACTGGACTCGCTCCGCCGTCGGGAGGAGGTTGCCGCGCGATGCTCTCCCCCTCGATCGAGCAGATGGCCTGCCTCGACCCGTTCGAACGGTTCGCCTTCCGGCTGAGCCACTCGGTGAACCGACACCCCGTGCTCAAGCGCGCCGCGCACGCCTACCTTCGCGGCTTCGGCGCCTGGTGGGTCCACCGCTGCACCCGCCACCTGCTTCACGTCGAGGGCGGCGACTACCTCCGCGACCTGCACCCCCACACCGGCGTCGCCCTCGTCTGCAACCACCGCTCCTTCTTTGACTTGTACGTCGTCTCCTCCATCCTCCTGCGTCGCTCCTCCTGGATCGAACGGATGTACTTCCCCGTGCGCTCCTCGTACTTCTACGAGCGCCTCGACGGCATCGCCGTGAACGCCGCGATGAGCGCCCTCGCCATGTACCCGCCCATCCTGCGCGCCCCCTCGAAACGCGCCTTCAACCAGTTCTCCGTCGACGTGCTCACCGAGCTCGCGCGCGCTCGCGGCACCGTGGTCGGCCTGCACCCGGAAGGCACACGGAACAAGAGCGACGACCCCTACGACCTGCTGCCTGCACAGCCCGGCATCGGTCAGATCGTTCATGCCGCCCGCCCCGTCGTGATCCCGGCCTTCGTCCTCGGCCTCGGCAACGACCTGCCGCGCCAGATCCGCGGCAACTTCGATCGCTCCGGCGAGCCGATCACGATCGTGTTCGGCAAGCCCGTGGAGCTCGGCGATCTGTTCGAGGCGCAGGGGCGCCTGCGAACCTACAAGCGCGTGGCGGATCGCCTTCGCGACACCCTCCTCGAGCTGGGTCGGCGCGATCGGGAGCTGCGACGCGCGCGTGGCTGGCCGTGCAAGGCTCCTGCACCCGCGCCGGCCCGGACGGACGCGCTGCACGCCGCTCCTCCGTAGCCCCTCGCACTGTCGCGCGGAGGCCTTTCGATCCGCGTCCCCCGGCCACACAACCCTCCCATGAGGCCGTTCAGGAGGGAGCTTCTCGTCGCCGTCGCGGCGCTCGGTGTCTACGCCGCGTGCCATGCCTCCGTGGAGCCCGCCCTTCCCCTCCGTGCTGCCCTCGACTCGAGCGACGGAGGAGGGGGATCGGACGCGGAAGGGCAGGACGCCGCGGACGGTGGAGACGACGAGCGCGACGCCTGGGAGTACGACTCGGGGCACGATCCGGTGGCGCCGGACGCTTCGAGGAAGGAGCCCTTGCCGTGGTGGTGGGGTGGAGGCATCGACGGAGGGCGCCCCTGGCTGGAGGCTGACGGAAGCGCACCGGCTGTGCTCGCGGTGGTCAACGTCGTGGAGGTGGTGGGGAGCCCGTCGCCTTCCGCGATTCGCGCGCAACTGATTGGGAATCATGGGCGCGTGGTGGAATGCTATCTCAACGCCGTGGCGCGGGATCCGAAGGCGCGGGGGAGCCT
>JAKLDZ010000639.1 GCA_022703255.1 Myxococcota bacterium
AGATCCGCGAGGACCTTAACGCACCGGTGGAAGACTTCGACGAGATCTGGCACCTGACCCGTTTCGGTGACAACCCGTCGTGGTCGATCGCCGGCATCCAGCAACGCCACTGAGTCGCGTTCGCTCCCTCGAAGCCCCGCCCCGCGACGTCGGAACCGAGCCCGACCGGCCGCCCTTGACGTCGCTCCCCTCGCCCTGCGACGCTGCGATTCCACGGAGGGTGTCGCCCATGAAACCACGGATGTTCGTCCTGCTCTCGATCGGCATCTGCGTCGCATCCGGTTGCTCCAAGACCGCTGACAGCACCACCGGCGCGACCGAGTCTCCCATCCCCCAATCGGGGGTGGATGACCCCGCCTCCGGTGCACAGAAACCCAAGCAGGATCAGCCCGCGCAATCCCCGGGGACCACCCCCACCGCAGGCTCGACCGTCCGCACCTCCGGAGCCAACATCGTCATCACCGACGGCGGCGTGAGCACCCCCGCTGGTTCCGTCACCGTCAGCAAGGACGGCGTCAAGGTCGGCGGCACCGAGGTCAAGGCCGACGGCGTCAAGACTCCCGGCGGAAACGTGACCGTCACCAAGGACGGCGTCAAAACCCCGGGTGTGACCGTCAAGCTCCCGACCGGAATGTAGCTGCCTGGGCGCACACGCGGTTGCGTCCGCTCCGCTTCGCTTCGTACATCAGCTCGTCCGCCCGCCCGATCAGCTTCCCCAGATCGTCGTCGCGCTGCGCATAGGCCGCGCCGATCGACACCGTCACGCGCACCTGCGCCGCCCCCCTCACCACCGAGCTCGCAATCAACGTGCGGAATCTCTCCCCGACCTCGATCAGCGTCGTCTCCTGCACGTTGGCAACGACCGCGAGGAACTCGTCTCCCCCCCATCGCCCCACCGTGTCGAAGATGCGCGAGGTGGCTGCCAGCGTGCGCGCCAGCATCCGCAGCACCTCGTCGCCCACCGGATGCCCGTGCCTGTCGTTCACTTCCTTGAAGCCGTCCACGTCGAGGAACAACACACCAAAAGGCCAGCCGTAGCGCTTGAGCTCGTCGAGCCGACCGGTGACCTGCGTCTCCAGATATCGACGATTCGGCAGCGCCGTCACGGGATCGAGCAGCGCCAGGCGCTGCAGCTCGGACAGCCTGCGCGCGATCTCGTCGCGCGAGGAGGTCTCGGTGAACATCTCCGCAGCGCCGATCACCGCGCCGCGCGCATCCCGCACCGGCACCGCTCGCACGCGCACCGGAATCCGATGCCCGTCCTTGTGGCGCAGGAACATCTCCACGCTCGGCTCCTGCGATCCATCCAGTGCCCTGTGCAACGGACACCCCTTCGAGCACGCGCTCCGCCCCGACGCGTCGAGGTGCAGCAGGATGCTGTCCGCGCAACAGAGCCCCACGATCTCCGAGCGTCGATAGCCGGTGACCTGCTCTGCCGCGCGGTTCCAGAACGTGATGCGACGCGCCCGATCCACCATGTAGACCGGCTCCTCGAGCTGATCGAGCAGCTCGAGGTAGAACCGGGTTTCGGTCGGTAACATGCGCCGGGTCCGTGTGCGTGCCAGCCGAGCCGCCCTGGATCCTTCGAGAGCATCCCCTCTCCTGGCCCCTTCGTGTCGCCAGGTCGATCGTCATCTTGGCCCCGGCCGCCCGATGTCAACCCTCGCCTCTCGCCCACGTCGTGCGCAGCCGAGCGCGTTTGGACGGCACAGCCGTTGGCGGGCTCCCCCTCCGCGCCATCGCCCGCGCCCACGCGGCACCTGCGCGCCGCCGATGCCGTCCACGACCCGCCCGAGCGGACGCGATTCGCGGTCGGGATCCCCTACCGGTCGCCGCGCGGATTCGCTAGGAGGGTGGACGTGTTCGAGAACCTTCCGAGAGTCCGCTGGGTGCATGGTCCGACGCCGTTGGTGCGGGCAGACAAGCTGTCCGATCGGTTCGGGCTCGATCTGTGGGTCAAGCGCGACGACGCCACGGGCGGAGTCGAAGCGGGCAACAAGGTTCGCAAGCTCGAGTTCCTGATCGGCGACGCGATCGCAAAGGGTGCCGACACGCTGATCACGTGCGGCGGAATCCAGTCGAATCACGCGCGTGCGACCGCGGTCCTCGCTGCCTCGCTCGGGCTCGAGTGCCTGCTGGCGTTGAGCGTGCCCGACACCTCCGCGCCCCTTCCCTGCTCCGGCAACGTCCTCATCGACCGCATGGTCGGCGCGAAGCTCAGGCTGTTCGATCAAGACCAGTGGGACCGTCGCATCGACCTGATGCACGAGCTTGCACGCGAGGTCTCGGCTTCGGGAAGGCGTCCCTACGTGATCCCCGGAGGCGGCTCCAACGGGCTCGGCGCCCTCGGCTACGTGGAGGCGATGCGCGAGGTGCGCGAGCAGCTCGACGCGGGCGTCGCGGGTGGCGAGCCGTTCGACCTGATCGTGCACGCGTGCGGGACAGGCGGGACCGCTGCGGGAGTGGCCCTCGGCGCAGGGCTGTACGGCGTCGCTCCGGTCGTGCGACCGATGGCCGTGTGCGACGACGCCGCGTACTTCCAG